>JACPVY010000130.1:0-3591 GCA_016197345.1 Burkholderiales bacterium | reverse complement strand
GGTGCTAAGCAATTATTGGGGACAAACATCAACCAACAAGGTTTGGCTGAACTAGAGCTAGCCTTGCACCTACTCTGCCAGCAAAGTGCAACTGCCCATTTCATCAGTCGCAAGCTAGCGATATATTTTGTCAGTGACACACCATCGACTGAGTTGGTGGAAAAGATGGCGCGCACTTTCCAGCGCACCGATGGCGATATCCCTAGCGTCTTAGCGGCGATGTTCGATAGCGCTGAATTTGCCCAATCGCTAGGGCAGAAATTCAAAGACCCGCAGCATTATTTGCTCTCTAGCATGCGGCTCGCCTATGACGGCAAAATCATCCATAACACTCAACCTATGCTCGGTTGGCTCAATCAAATGGGCCAGCAAATGAATGGCCGCCAAACGCCGGATGGCTATTCTATGCAAGAAGCGGCGTGGGCTAGCCCAGCGCAAATGGTGACACGTTTCGATATTGCAAAAGCGATTGCTGGCGGTACGCCAGCCTTATTCAAGGTGGAAGGTGAGGGTAAAGTAGGCGTTAGTCAGCCTAACTTAGCCAATAGTGTGTTTGTGCAAAATCTGGTGCAAGGCTTTAGCCTGAACAGCCAGCAAACGTTACGCGCCGCTAAATCGCCACAAGAATGGAATGCCTTTTTCCTCGCTGCGCCTGAAATGATGCGCCGTTAATTTTTAGGTTAATCCTTGGAGCCTGCTATGCAACGTCGTCAACTTCTGCATTCTTTCGCTGCCTTGGCCGCTAGCGCCACGTTGCCATGCGCTAGCCAAGTGCTGGCGGCATCGAAAGACGCCCCGCGCTTGCTACTCGTCTTTTTGCGCGGCGGCTATGATTGCGCCAGCTTACTGGTGCCAACCAGCAGCCAGTTTTATTACGAGAGCCGACCCAATATCGCCATCGCTCGTCCTTCTAGCGGCCTAGAAGCGGCACTGACGCTAAATAGCGATTGGGGTTTGCACCCAGCACTGCGGGACAGCATGCTGCCCTTGTATAACAGCGGTGAGTTGGCGTTCATGCCATTTGCCGGGACGGACAATCTATCGCGCAGTCATTTCGAAACGCAAGACAGCATCGAATTGGGCCAGCCTTTGCGCGGGCGGCGTGATCTGAATTCCGGTTTTTTAAATCGCCTGGCTGGCAATGTCGGTAGCATCGATGCGATGGCGTTTACCGATAACTTGCCGCTCATCATGCAGGGCAAAACGCAAATCGCTAACGCAGGTGTCAGTAATCCGGGACGGGTCAATATCGATGCGCGGCAGAGTAATTTGATCGCGCAAATGTATGGCGGCACCGCGCTCGGTGAAAAAGTCAAAGAAGGATTTGCGGTGCGTGAAGAGGTTGCGCGTGAAATGAAAGAAGAGATGGAAGCCGCTAGCCGCAATGCGATTTCGGTCAAAGGTTTTGAACAAGAGGCGCGTCGCATCGCTAAATTGATGCGCGATAAGTATGCAATCGGTTTCATCGACGTCGGTGGTTGGGACACTCATGTGAACCAAGGTGGGGCCACTGGCGCGCTGGCGGGCAAGCTCGAGCAATTGGGCCGCGGGCTTGCCCTTTTTCAGCAAGAAATGGGGCCGCAATGGCGCAATACGGTGACCGTTGTGATCAGTGAATTTGGCCGCACCTTCCGTGAAAACGGCAAACGTGGGACAGACCACGGACATGGCTCAGTATTTTGGGTGCTAGGTGGTAGCGTAAAGGGCGGTAATATCGTCGGTGAGCAAGTGCAAGTGAGCGCTAGCACGCTATTTCAAAATCGGGATTATCCGGTATTGAATGATTACCGTAGCGTGTTAGGCGGCTTATTCGCTCGTATGTATGGTTTGAATGCGGGACAGGTTGAGAATATTTTTCCGACGGTGAAGGGGCGTGACTGGGGGCTGCTGTAATTCCGGGCGTGGCTTGCGAGGAAGGCACGCCCGGCATCTGCGCAAAAGCAGGTGTCGACAGTGAGAAATCAACGCAGCGCGTACAACGTCCATTGCACTTGATCTGCCTTGGCATTGGCGGCACCACCGACATACACTTCACCGCTGACAGTGCCATTGGCTTGCCAGTCGATGCGCATTTTCAGTTGCCGATCCAGTGCGACAAATGAATTGCGTCCGGTGGCGACGATTTCATGTCTATCTTGGCCTTCAATTTGCGCAAACATCTGACGTCCTTGGCTGGTCAACGATAACACTTGGCCGTTTGCCAATTCATAGCTGCCTTTAAATTGATAGAAATCAGCGGGCCACATTTTGTAGCTGGCGCTGGTATTGGCTTTCACCGTGACCGATTCAACTTTATCTGCAGTTTGAGCATACGTGGAGAGTGAGAATGCGCTAGCGATGAGTAACAAAGCAAATTTTTTCATGATATTTCCCCTACAGGATTAGCGAATCAGATTGACTAACAAAGCGACCAAGCCATAAAGCAAGGCCGAGCAATAGAAAAATTCAGCCGCAACATCAAGGGAACCTCGAAAAACCTACTGCGCGGGCATCTCTTGAACTTTCGAGCCTCGCTTTACACTTGTAAAGCTGCGTTTCTCAGTCCAATATCTGCACCGCTCGCTACAGTTTTTCGAGCTCCCCAAACTTCGTTGAACATCGTTGGCTAAATCCTCGCCCCGGTAGGTGGGTGTAGGCTTTAGTCTGGTGCCGATGGGGTACATCAGCAAAGGGAGTGTCGCAGGGTAGCGCCATACATGCAGACATCAACCACTCCCAATTGAAAACGTGCATCATCATTCAGCTTTTTTTCAGCATTCTTTAAGGAGTGGAAACGCAGATTAATATTTCTTTTTCGGAAATTTTTGCGCTTGATGGCTGAAAGCGGATGTGATGCTGGGGCGGTTTTTAGCGACGGACTTGGCGGTAGAGGCTGCTGCGAAAGAGTTTTTGTAGGGTGGGCACAAGCCCACCGCTTTTGACTTTTAAAATTATTTAAGCATGGTTTTTATTAATTTCATTGTCAAAAACAGCATATAAATTGATCGTCGGCAATGGTGGGCAACCCTACATTTTCCACTTTCGCGACAGCCTCTGCAGGGGGGGCGGGCGGGCAAGCCTAGCGCATTTGATTTTTAAGCGTTTTTTGCCAAAAAAATCTATTTGGCAGGCAATGCAAGAAATGCAAAGTAAGCCCGCGAAAACCTATACGTTTTCGCGGGCGGCATGATTGATATTATTTCTCGCTTAATTGAACTGCCTTAAACGAAGAAATCCCAACCAACCACGGCGAGCTTGTGTCCTTCCATCTCTGGCGCCGCAATGAAGGCGTTAGCGACACCAACTAGGCTCAGCGTGCCGCTATCGAGCTGGTGCGACCAATAAGCCGAGCCGCCAGCGTCGGATGCACGGTTGAAGATGGCCTTGTAGAGCTGCTCAACATCGTGCGTCGATTGGCCATTCAAGCTATAGCCCTTGTTTTGCCCTTCTAGCGTGCTCATCATACCCAAGGCGATGGCTCCCAAGTCGGTCTGCGCACTTTGTAAGCCAGCCCAGTAATCAAAGCCACCCAGATCGGCTTGGCGGCCCAGAATCGCCGTGTATAAGCCCGCCACCGTATTGAGTTCGGCGCGGTGTTCTAGCGTCACAGTT
>JACPVY010000298.1 GCA_016197345.1 Burkholderiales bacterium | reverse complement strand
GCGCGAATGATCCCGCAGTGGGGAGTTTGAAGCGTCTCGATATCGACTATAGCTGCGGTGGTCGCCAGCAAAATCGGGTCGGCTTTGAAGATGGTAATTTTGCCCAATTGCGCTGTGGCGATAACGCCCCCGTGGTGCAAGTGTATCAACCGCCAGTGCAAACTCCCGGCCCGATTCATCACGGAAGCCATAGCGGTGGTAGCATCAAAAATGGCTTGACCGTGGTCAATGCGCGTTGGGAAGTGGTCGGCGGTGGCACTTGGTGTGATGCTACTCCGCAATTGGCTGGTGCTTGCGATGGTCGCACCAGTTGCCAATTGCCAGTTGATCCGAAATATCTGTGCAATGGTGATCCTGCCGTTGGGCGGCAAAAGCGTTTGGATATTAAATATCTGTGTAATGGCAATATGCAGCCGCAAATCGGCTTCTTAGATGGTTCGCAAGCGTCGTTACAATGCGGTGGTGTGGCACCGCCAGTACAGGTACCTGCCAGCAATCAGCTGTTGCAAGTGACTTTCGCCCGTTGGGAAGTCAATGGTGGTGGCCCTTGGTGCGATGCCTTGCCGCAAATGGCCGCGGCCTGTAATGGCCGTCATTTCTGCCAAGTGCCAGTCGATCCACGCAATTTGTGTAGCGGTGATCCTGCCCCCGGTCGCTATAAAACGCTGGAAGTCCGCTATACCTGCCGTGGTAAGCCGAAAGCGACGATGGGTTTCCCGGATGGTTCGCAAGCTGCTCTCAATTGCGAATAAAAACAACGTCAAAATAAAGTCCATCCATGCCGAAGGAGCTTCTTCGGTATGGATTATCTTCAGTGAACGATGGAAATCATTTTTCTTGCCGTCAGTTTCGTTCTTGCGGTTTTTTGTGCCGAGCGCTTGGTGCGTGTAATTCCGCATCGGCATCATTCGCTGAGCTATCTGCTGAAAGTGACGGCGATTCGGACGTGCTTTTATTCCCCGTTCTTACTTGGTGCTGGGCATGGGGTATTGCTGTTGCCACCGCCGGTGGTTGGTGCCATTTTGTTATTCAGCCCGGATGATTGCGGCACGATACTCGTCTTTGACGCGTGCGCTGCTGTGATTACCTTTGTGCTTGCGCTACTCGTGGCATTTTTGCTGACTAAGGGCAAACGCCGGATTTGAAAACACCGAGGTGAATGACGTGGAATTAGCGCGCTGGCGTAGTTGGCGGCTGTGGCGAAGGCAAAACCAGCGGTTTGATGACGGGCAGCTCGCGTGGCTCTCGCTCTTGCATCGTCCTTGGCAGTTGGCGCGCTTTTTCTATCCCTTCGTTGAACAAAAACTGTAGTGGATTAGAGAGATAAGGCACGACAAACATAATCATCAAATAGCCCGCCGCTAAGGTAATCGGAAATCCTATCCCAAACAAATTCAATTGCGGCGCGGCACGCGTCAAGATGCCAAGCGCAATATTGACTAGTAACAGCGCAGTCAAGATCGGCAGCGATAAATGCAAGCCTGAGCTGAAAATTTTGCTGCCCCAATCGGCCAATTGTTTCAAGCCAAAACCCGCAATCGGTTCGGCCGCGATGGGGAGGGTGGTAAAACTCTCGGCGAGCACGGAAAGTAAGACCAGATGGCCGTTGACAGAGAGAAATGTGGTAGTGGCGATCAGCGCTAAAAATTGGCTGATGGCAGAAGTTCTGGCCGAGGATTGCGGGTCAAAAAAGGTAGCGAAACCTAAGCCCATCGTTAAACCGATAATTTCACCCGCCATTTCGACTGCTGAAAAGACGATGCGCACCGAAAATCCCATCGCTAGCCCAATCAATAATTGCTGGGCGACGATTAATAAGCCGGGCAGGGACATCGGATCAAGCGGCGAAACTTTCGGGATGGCAGGCGCAATCACTAGCGTCAGCATCACGGCCAGCATCACCTTTGCACGCGCGGGGACACTCCGATTGCCATATAGCGGTGCGGCGGCGATCAAGCCCAGAATGCGCACCAGCGGCCAGAGCATACCGGCCACTAAGCTATACAACTCATTGCTGGTGAAGGTGATCATTGGCTACGCTTAGCCCACCATGCCGGGGATGCCTGTGAACACTTGTCGCATGTAGTCCAGCATCACTTGCAACATCCACGGCCCCGCCACCACTAGCGCGACAAAGATGCCGATTAATTTCGGGATAAACGACAGTGTGGCTTCATTGATCTGGGTCGCCGCTTGGAAAATACTGACGATTAAGCCGACTACCAGCGCCACCAATAGCATAGGGGCGCCGACCATGATCGTTACTTCCATCGCTTGGCGGCCCATTGTCATGACAGATTCGGGTGTCATTGCAGCTCCTATGTCCCTAATAAAAACTTTGCGCTAATGAGCCGAGAATCAATTGCCACCCATCGACTAATACAAATAGCATGAGCTTGAAGGGCAGTGAAATGACGGCGGGCGACATCATCATCATCCCCATCGCCATCAGGACGCTAGCAACCACCATATCGATGATCAAAAAGGGGATGAATATCGCAAAGCCGATTTGAAAGGCGGTTTTTAATTCACTCGTTAAAAAGGCGGGGATCAACACGCGCAGCGGCACATCGTCCGGCCCTTGCAAGGCTGGCACATTCGCCATTTTGACAAACAGCGCGAGGTCGGCTTGCCGCGTTTGTTTCAACATAAAGGTTTTCAGCGGGGCAGCGCCTTTTTCTAGCGCCTGTGCCATCGAAATTTTATCTTCTGACAAGGGTTTGTAGGCATCGACATAGATTTTGTCGAGCACCGGGCTCATCACAAACATCGTCAAAAACAGCGATAAGCCAATGATGACTTGATTCGGCGGTGCAGTTTGGGTACCCAAGGCTTGCCGCAATAGGGACAGCACAATCACGATGCGGGTAAAGCTGGTCATCATCAAGATAATCGCTGGCAAGAATGACAGCGAGGTCATGAAGAGCAGGGTTTGTAGCGAGAGCGAATAGCTTTGCCCGCCACCCGGTGCTGGAGTACTCGTGAAGGCTGGCAAGCCGGATTCGGCTGCGCAGACTAAGCCGGGCAGGGCCGCTAGCAACAACGCCACTAGCGTCATTAACGTCATTAACGCCAAGCCAGATTGACGCGCGCTC
>JACPVY010000297.1 GCA_016197345.1 Burkholderiales bacterium | reverse complement strand
GCCGAGCGGGACATAACCAGATAAACCCATGATGCCAGCGAGTTTTTGTGGATAGCGCAAACCCACATGCAAAGCCATCGCACAACCCTGTGAAAAACCAGCTAGGGCAATATTGGCAGCAGGAATGCCGCGCGCAATTTCACGCTCAATCAATTTGATAATCGCTGCTTGCGAAGCGCGGATACCGGCTTCATCTTCGCGCGCCACAATGTCGGCACCGCGAATATCGTACCAAGCTGGCATCACATAACCGCCGTTAACGGTGACAGGCATGGTTGGTGCATGTGGGAAAACAAAGCGTAGCGGCGGGCAGCCATCTAATTGCAATTGCGGCACGATAGGGGCGAAACCGTGACCGCTATCGCCCAAGCCATGCATCCAAATGACGGCATGTTTAGGATGGTCGCCAGTTTCCCGTTCTACGGTTTTCAATAATTGTTCGCTCATGGGGATACCTAGAAACTATTGCTGTTGTTGGGCTTGTTGTGCCTGTTGCTGCGGACGAAGCGCTGATTTGGGACGGAAGGCGGCGCACACTTCAGGCCGGGTTTCGCAATACGGGCCGCCGATTAAGTCTATGCAATACGGTACGGCTGCGAAGATGCCGGGTACTTTTTGCGTGCCATCTGGATTTTTCAAGCCTTCTAGCGTTTCGCGTATCGCTTTCGGTTGACCCGGCAAATTCAGAATTAAGGCAGCGTGATTGGCTGTTTCGCGCAGTACGCCGACTTGGCGCGACAAAATCGCCGTTGGCACAAAGGCGAGGCTGATTTGCCGCATTTGCTCACCAAAACCGGGCATTTCACGCGTCGCTACTGCTAGCGTGGCCTCGGGCGTGACGTCGCGCCGTGCTGGGCCAGTGCCGCCAGTGGTCAGCACCAGATCGCATTGCAGTTGATCGACTAATTCGATCAAACAGGCTTCGATGTGCGCGCGTTCGTCAGCGATTAAGCGTTGATGCAAGGCTATCGGGCTGCTAATGGCTTGTTGTAGCCACGCTTCTAGCGCTGGTAGCCCTTGATCTTGATAGACGCCGCTCGCTGCGCGATCCGATATCGACACAAGGCCAATTCGTAGCGCGCGCTCTTGCTCAACGTTGAATGCCATCGTGCTCATCGTCGTCGTGTTCATCAAATTCAGCGTCATATTCATGATCTAGCTCGTCGCCATCTTCTTGCGCATGGGCGTCGGCGCTAGGTTTTTGCAATTGCTTCAAAATTTGAAACAGTTCGCGATATGCTTTTGGCGGTTTGTTTTCCGCTTGCTCTTTGCGCGCATTGCGAATCAGGGTGCGCAAATGCTGTGCATCTAATTCGTGGTGCTCGGCGAGCAGGGCGGTGAGGGCATTGTCGTCGGTTAATAGTTTTTCGCGTTTGCGTTCCAACAAATGCATCGCCGCTGTTTCCGCTTTGGAACTACCTTTCCAGCTATCGATGGTTTTTTGGATCAATTCGACTTCGGCAGGCTCTAGCGTGCGCATTTTTTTGCCGACGAATTGCAATTGGCGGCGCCGACCTTCATGGTCTTTGATGGTTTGGCACATCAAAATAGCGTCGAGCACATCTTCCGGCATCGGCACTTTTTTGACGCGGTCGCGCGGCTGCGCGATCAGTTCAGCGCCCAATTTTTGTAAAGCGGTCATTTCACGCTTTAATTGCGACTTGGATGGGCGGTCGTATTCCGGCTCGAATTCATTGGATTGGTAGCCGCAGGAGCCACGATTTGGATTTGGCATGGTGAAAATGTATTTGGCGTAGGCCATTCTATAAACGACTGCTATCATAACTGTTTTACGCAACTCTTGACGAAGAAAACCTCAGATGAATGACTCCGTATTTACCCACAGCCAAGCGCAACTACAGCAATTGGCACGAGATATGTTGCAATATGCGCAACAAAAAGGTTGCAGTCATGCATCGGTTGATGTCAGCGAAGGTAGTGGGTTATCGGTCTCGGTTCGGCGTGGTAAGACGGATACGATAGAAACCAATCGCGACAAGGGCATCAGCATCACTGTTTATATCGGGCAACGACGCGGTAATGCTAGCACCTCAGATTAACTGGCGACTCGAAATGAGGACTTCTCGATGCGCAACCCGAAAGATTTAGCGAACCCCGAAAAACTCGGGCGCTATGCGGCGGAACGGGCGCTAGCGCGTTTGCATTCGCGCAAACTTGATACCCGGCAGTGCCCGGTGTTGTTTGAAGCACCGTTAGCGATAGGCTTGCTCGGTGCCTTTGTGCAAGCGGTATCGGGTAGCTCACTCTATCGCAAATCCAGTTTCTTGCTCGATTCACTTGGTACCCAAGTCTTGCCTGAGCACATTCAAATCGATGAAGATCCGCATATTTTAGGTGCGATGGGTTCGGCCCCGTTTGATGAAGAAGGCGTGAAGACGCAAGCGCGCTCGGTAGTGAAAGATGGCGTGGTGCAAGGCTATTTTCTCACCAGCTATTCGGCGCGCAAACTCGGCATGAAGACCACCGGTAATTCTGGCGGCTCGCATAACCTCAGCTTGACTTCCAACTTGACTAAGAAAAGTGACACATTCAAGGGCATGTTGAAAAAAATGGGGACGGGTTTGTTGGTGACCGAACTCATGGGCTCCGGCACCAATTATGTAACGGGCGATTATTCGCGCGGCGCAGCCGGGTTTTGGGTTGAAAATGGCGTGATTCAATATCCGGTCGAAGAAATCACGATTGCCGGCAATATGAAAGATATGCTGCGCCAAATCGTTGCGGTCGGGAATGATGTGCTGATCCGTGGCACCAAGCAAACTGGCTCGATCTTGCTGGAAAACATGGTGATAGCGGGAAATTAAGCAACGCTTAGGCGATGCATTTTTCTATCCATGGTGAAGAATGAAATAATGATTGCGGCGATAGCTTGCGCCGCCTACAATCTTGTGCGGTCTTTGCAATGAGGTAGTGCTCACTAGCAGGTTGGGGGCGCTACCCGATTTATTAGCGTGCTTAATTCATTAGGAGACATTATGGAACGCCGTTCCTTTATTACCCAGGCCGCCGTTGCAGGCGCGGCCAGCACCTTGGCTGTCCCTGCGCTTGCAGCCGACCTGCCCAGCATCAAATGGCGCTTAGCGTCAAGCTTCCCCAAATCGCTCGATACCATTTACGGCGCAGCAGAAAATTTTTCCAAGCGTGTTTCGCAATTGACGGGCGGCAAATTTGAAATTCGCGTCTTTGCAGGTGGCGAGATTGTGCCTGCATTCCAAGTATTGGATGCGGTACAAGCAGGTACCGTGGAAATCTGCCATACCGCGCCTTATTATTTTTTCGGCAAAGACCCTACCTTCGCATTTGATTGCGCCGTACCATTTGGCCTCACTTCACGCCAACAAACCGCGTGGATCGATCAAGGTGGTGGCCGTGAATTGATGCGTGAATTCTACAAAGGCTATGGTGTTGTCAACTTCCTTGGTGGCAACACTGGCGCGCAAATGGGTGGCTGGTTCCGCAAAGAAGTGAAAACGGTTGAAGACCTAAAAGGCTTGAAAATGCGTATCGGTGGTTTCGCTGGTCGCGTGATGCAAAAGCTAGGTCTGGTGCCACAACAAATCGCGGGTGGCGACATTTACCCAGCGCTAGAAAAAGGCACGATTGATGCGGCGGAATGGGTTGGCCCATACGACGATGAAAAATTGGGTTTCTACAAAGTTGCCCCATTTTATTATTCGCCAGGTTGGTGGGAACCAAGCGCGCAATTGTCGTTCTTGATCGGTCAAAAGAAATGGGATGAATTGCCGAAGGAATACCAAGCGGCAATCGAAGCGGCGGCAGCAGAATCGCATGTGATCATGCAAGCCGAATACGACGCGCGCAACCCAGCAGCACTAGCGCGTTTGTTGAAAAACGGCGTCAAACTGCGCCAATTCTCGCCAGAAATCATGGACGACTGCTACAAAGCCGCGCATGAAGTGATGGATGAAGAAGCGGCAAAAAATGCTAAGTTCAAAAAAGTTTATGAACCTTGGAAAGCCTTCCGCCAAAACCAAAACCAATGGGCGCGCGTGGTTGAGCATCCAATGGCAGAGTATTTGATCAAGTCTGGCAATAAGTAATTCGCTAGCCTTTAAGCATCAATAAAAAAACCGCAGCCCAGAAATGGCGCTGCGGTTTTTTTATCGTTTTTTGACGGGCTGCATGCAGCCCGCACTCCATTTATTTGAAATTCAAATCCCCAAACGGGTTATCGTCCTTACTACTGGCCTTGCTGCTAGCGGCGCTACTGCTGGCGGAACTGCTAGCACTGCTCGCAGAACCACTTGCAGCCGCGCTAGCAGGCGCTGAGCTACTCGCCGCGCTAGCGGAAGAACTAGCTGAACTACTGGCCGAGCTACTTGCTTTGTCACTCCCTGCATCGCCCGAAAAATTAAACTCTGGCTCTTTTGTCGTTTCCGCAGGCTTACTCTTGACGGGCGTTTTTTCGCTGCTAGGCGTGTCGATTTTCAAATCGATTTGCTCTTTCATATCGACTTTTTTACCAATCGACACCAGATTCGGGAAGCCGATGATTAAGCCCACCATCAACACCTGCACCAGCACAAAGGGAATCGCGCCCCAATAAATATCCGAGGTTTTGACTTCTTTCGGCGCAACTGAGCGCAGGTAAAACAGGGCGAAACCAAATGGCGGATGCATGAAAGAGGTTTGCATATTCACGCCTAGCAAGACGCCAAACCAAATCAAATCTATCCCTAATTTATCCGCCACTGGCCCAACTAACGGCACCAAGATGAAGGCGAGTTCAAAAAAATCGAGGAAAAATGCCAGCGCGAAAAAGAGAATATTGACGACAATCAAAAAGCCGATTTTGCCGCCGGGCAGGCAAGTCAATAAATGCTCAACCCACAAGTCGCCGTTGATATAACGGAATACCACGGCAAAGATCGTCGAGCCGATCAAGATGAACATCACAAACGCTGAAAGACGGGTGGTCGATTGCATTGCTTGCGTCAGCAAGGACCAAGACAAACGGCGATTGATCAAGGCGAGGATGATGGCACCAGCCGCACCCATGCCACCACCTTCGGTTGGCGTTGCAATGCCGATGAAAATCGTACCGAGCACCAAAAAGATCAAGGCTAATGGCGGGATCAACACGAATACGACTTTTTCCGCCATGCGCGAGAGTAAGCCCAATTTCGCATAGCGATTGATGACAGCCAGCACAAATGCACCACCGATAGCGACACCAGTGGAATAGACGATGAGTTCGTCGGTTGCAATGTCAGGGTGTTTGCCGATATACCATTGTGCAAAGCTATATGCCGCGCCAACTGCGGCAATCGTCAAAAAGAGCAGAGATTTCGCGCCGCTATCGCCATTTGGTTCGCGCAAATTGCGCGCTTCTAGCGGCAGTGCAGGCACATGATGCGGCTTGAAAATCGACACTGAAAAGACATAGCCAGCATACAAGGCTGTTAGCAACAAGCCTGGCAAAAACGCCGCTTTATACATGTCCCCAACCGAGCGACCTAATTGATCGGCCATCACAATCAAGACCAATGAAGGCGGAATGATTTGCGCCAGCGTGCCTGAAGCAGCGATCACGCCGGAGGCGAGTTTTTTGTCGTAGCCATAGCGCAACATCACAGGT
>JACPVY010000296.1 GCA_016197345.1 Burkholderiales bacterium | reverse complement strand
GGACCACACAAATCGCACAAGCGTGCCGCCACATTGACGGCATCACCGTAACAGTCGCCTGCCACGATCTCCACTTCGCCACTTGCAACGCCAATGCGTATTGGCATTCGTACACCATCAGCGTCAGGCACTACCCGCTTTGAATGAATGCGTTGGAGAGCAACGACGGCTTTTACTGCGCTTTGTGCATCAGGAAACATTGCCAGTACCCCATCGCCCAATGTCTTGACTACACGTCCACCATGGGCTTCACATTGCGTGCCGATCCATGCCGTAATTTGCGTAACTATCTCCGTTGCTCTCGCATTTCCCAATGCCTCAAACACAGCGGTACTGCCATGTAGATCTGTAAAAACAACGGTCGCGTGGACGCCCATTCCCAATAGTCCTGATTCTTGTCTGTTACCTGAGTTTAGGGCATTGGACCTGCCTTGGAAACCAAGCTTTCAGAATGAAAAAAACAATGCGCTGGTTTGAAGTGGTATTTCAGTGCACTTTGAGCCTTTAAACCAGTTTCAAATCGATAAGACTATGCATCGATGCCTGAGTTAATTGCCAAGGCTGAATACTAAGGCGTGATTCATGTCTTACATAATGTTACCGCCGTAAGTACTTGAATAGAATGTTGTTTTATTGCATACGCTCGGGTTTGGAGTTATTGTGTTGCCAAACAGTTTTCGATAATCTTTGTCAAAAATTGGTACTTAAAACTATGCGTTGGACAACTTCGAACATCGTAAGTGGAATGCAAACCCTGCTGAGTAAGAACTCAGGGGTGGACGGCCGGCAATCCGTAGAGGCACTTGCCGACATTCGGCGGGCCATGCTGGACGAATTGGCTATTTGTGCATACCGCGTCAATCCCACTGTTGAGATGAGTGTAACCGGTGCAACTGACATACAGGATCTTTGGTATCTGCGCGGTGATTTGATGGCAGCCATAGCAGCAACGGATGGAGAGGCTGCTGCCAAGCGCAAGATGGCGCATATCAGCACTATGTTCAAGGGCTTGTTGCCACGCGGGTTGAGCTCGCGGCCAAGCCCACTTGGTGACTAATAGGCAAACGGCAACCCGCTAGTGCGTATGTCGGGTAT
>JACPVY010000295.1 GCA_016197345.1 Burkholderiales bacterium | reverse complement strand
GGTAATGCAAGGCGATATCTTCGTGGGCAACCCCTTCCGGCCCAGTAAGACCCGCATCGGTATAGCGATCATGGATTTTCGCCAGCACTTTCAGAGAATCAATGATATTGAAACCATCTTGCCGCTGTTGCGCGAGGGCCAACGCGCGCAGTGCCGCCGCTAAGGCTTGATGTGGTTCGCCTAGCGCTAACAGGGTTTGCGCCATACCACGCTCAGCCACTTGTACCAAATCGCCATGGCCTAGCGCTTGTGCTCTTTCTTTGGATTTGGCGAAATAATGCAAAGCGCGCTGGTAATCTGCCCTATCGTGTGCCAATTCGCCTTGGTACGAATTAGCCAGCGCATAATTGCGCGAATTGGGCATTTGCTCAAACATTTTTTCGGCTTCATCCAATAAGGGCCGCGCAGGCTCCAATTGCCCCTGATGACGCAGAGTTTCCGCCGTTTGCAACAAGCCTAGCGCAATATGCACTGGCCACTGATTGCGCCGGGCTAAATCGAGCGCGCTTTCGCTCCATTCCATCGCCGCATGATGCTCATTCAAGCCATTGAATGCGACCCCGACATTACTCGCCGCCCGCATCGCTAATTGCAACTGGCCGCTACGCATGCCCATATCATGCGCATTAATCCAGTGCCCGATAGCGGTCGCTAATTCACTTTTTAAACCATAGCAATACGCATAAAAATGATGCATGCACGCTGCTTCGACCAAATCCGCATGCTGCAAATCGAAATATTGACTCCACTTTGCCAGCGCCCCTTCCGGGTCTTTGAAAGCATGTGCAATCCCTAGCGTCGCCTGGCATAGCCGCTCGCGTGGTATGTCCCCAACAGTTTGCGCAAGCTGCAATGCTTGCAACATCAATTCTTCCGCTTGTTGCGCTTCGCCGACTTCTGTCGCACGGAGGGACAGCACCCGTAGCGCGTCACTTTGGCCATGCAAATCGCGCAGCGAGGTAAATTCTGCCAGCGCGGTTTCTAATAAGGGCAATGCCAGCTTATGGCGACTAAACAAAACTTCCGCTTCACCACGGATCAAAGCCCCTCTTGCCTTTAATTGTGCCGGCACAGGGAATTGCGCGCCCTCTAAACTATCGTGGGTTTGTTGCGCTAATTTTTCAGCCGCATCGACTAATTGCAAAGCTTGCTGTGTATCACGCTGACGCAATTGCCAGGCGAGCCGCAACTGCAGCAGGACTTTTTCCTCGCTGCTGGCATTGATCAATTGCGCTTGCAATTGAGCCAATTCTTCGTTGCCGACAAACACTTGCATGCTATGTCCCTAATATTGTTGACTTTGGCGCCTCAATTGCTACTCACGCGTGGCAACATCAGTGTGAGCACAGTGCCACTACCGAGCGTGCTTTGCACACTAATCGTGCCGCCGAGTAGCGAAGTGACGATATTCAAGCTAATGCTCAAACCTA
Source organism: Burkholderiales bacterium (assembly GCA_016197345.1). Taxonomy (GTDB): domain Bacteria; phylum Pseudomonadota; class Gammaproteobacteria; order Burkholderiales; family Burkholderiaceae_D; genus JACPVY01. The sequence goes on along the minus strand of JACPVY010000295.1, from coordinate 2,703 downwards.
GGCCGCAGCCGCCCCCCATTTGCCCCGCTGGTGCATTCAGCGTGCTAAAAAACGGCTCAAAAACATGCGGCAACACATGCGGGGCAATGCCCGCGCCATCATCGCTAAAGATCAATTTGACGTGATCCTCACCGACCAAATGCGCTTGCAACAAAATATGGCCGCCGCTACGCTCGCCAAAGCCATGCACAATCGCATTATGAATCAAATGCGCAATCACTTGCCCGAGCGGGCCGGGGTAGCTATCCATCCAGATTTGCGAGGCAATTTGCAATTCAATCTGATGTCCAGCGAGGCGGATTTGGTTCATCACCGTCGCCACGGTTTCGCTACAGGTTTGCAGTAAATCAAAGCGGCGCTTCAAGGCGCTGGCGCGATCCACCGCCACTTGCTTAAAGCTCGCCACCAAACCTGCCGCGCTACCAAGGCCGCGCAAGAGCATTTCACCCGCTTGCTCGGTATCTTGCAAAAATTGTTGCAAGTCTATCCGCTGTAAATTGCCTTGCTGGATTTTTTGTTCCAATTGATAGGCTTTGTCTTGCAAAGCGCTGGTGACGATCAGGCAATTGCCAATCGGCGTATTCAGTTCATGTGCGACACCAGCGACCAAGCCACCTAGCGCCGCAAGTTTTTCTTGCGCGACTAAACGTTGCTGTGCTTGCTGTAATTGGCGATATGTTAGCGCGTTATCAAAGGCAATCGCACCAAACGCACATAGCGTGCGAAATACGAGGCGTTCATGCTCGCCAAAGGCATTCGGTAGTAGCGATTGCACACTCATCACACCTAGCACGCGTTCGCCTAGCATGAGCGGCACAAACAGCGAGGTTTGCGTCACTAAACTGCCCGCGACATGGTTAGGATAGGTATCGCTATGCGACCAATCACGCAGAATTTCAATTTTCTCGCGCGCGCAACGGGCCGAATCGGCATGCGGGTCATCCAATGAAATCTCACGCACGGGCAAGCTACTCCCCGCTTCTTATAGCAAGGCGCGCGTCAACAATCGGCGTTGGTTATCCAACAAAAAAATCAATAGCGTATGTAATTCGAGGGAGGCTTGCACATGGCGCGCAAGCGTGCGTAGCACCGCATCCATATCGAGCTGGGCGGTGATATCTTGCCCGATCACACACAGGCGCGAGAGCGTCGCGCTGGTGTGTTGCAAAGCTTGCGCGCGGCGCGCTTCGGCGGCGGCTAATTGCGCTTGCTGCGCGCGTTCAGACAAAGCGCGTTCGGTTTGCAATTGCACTTGCAAAGCGATGGCGCGTTTGGTCGCTTCATTGCTCTGCGTTTTGTCACGCGCGCGCGAAGCCAGTAACGCACATTGATACGCTTGTTTGACGTCATTCGCCCGCACATAGGCTTCGCCTATCGCGTCATACACATCGCCCGGAATGGTATAGCCAGCAATCGAATCGGCCAAGCTCAGTGCTTGTTGCAGATAATGTAGGCTGGCGTTAGCGGCCGTCATCCCGTCTGGCGGCGGTAAATCATCGCGCACATGAATCTCCGCCAGCACTTTCAAGACTTCAATTTCGCGATAGACATCTTTCGCTTGTTGCGCTAATTCACGAGCCTCTAGCGCTGTTTGCAGCCCCTCTAGCGCTTGGCCTAGGGCGGTGAGCGCATGGGCGCGGCCACGCCTCGCGCCAATCTGCAAATCAGGATGTTGCAAAATATCTGAGCGCGCTAATAAATCGTCAAAGCGCTGCAAAGCCCCCGCATAATCTTTGCGATCCAAATACAAATCGGCCAAATAGGCCAAGCCGCTAACATACACCCGCGTATTGGTGCCGCCATACTGGGTTTTAGTCGCTTCATGCAGCATTTCGTGCGCCACATCCAGACGCCCTAGCCGCCGTAGCGTTTCACCGCTTTGGCATAGCGTCAGCGCAATCGCGCTCGGCCAACCGCGTGGGCGCGCAAGGTCTAAGCCTTTTTGCAACCACTCCAGCGCGGCTTGATGTTCATTCATATTGTTGAAACAGTCACCGATATTGCAGGCGGTGATGATGGCTTGCCGGATTTGCCCGGTGCTGATCGAGGCGTGATAAGCCTTGATCCAACAATTGATACCTGCTGCAAAATCGGTCGAAAGCGAGGCGTTTAAGCCTTCGACGTGATAGCGCATGGCTTGTGATGCGAGTGACATCGCGCTGACGTCTAGCGTTTGTGCTGCTTGCCATTCATCCCAAGCGACGATGGGTTCACGCAACATGCGCCATAGCGTCAAGGTGCCATAGCAAACATCGATCCGCGCTTGATCATGCGCTCGCTGTGCCATCCGCATCGCCATTTCGCGCAGGCTTTTGCGCAAATCGAGCAAACCGCGTTCATTGGCGATCATGCTTTGCAAAATATAGGCATCACAGGTGCCTGTAGCGTGATCGAGCGAGCGGAAGGTTTGCAATGCTTGTTGGGCGAGCGGTTCTGCCGGGTCGATGCCACCATTGAGAAATTCTGCTTCGCCGCGTATCAGCGCTAAGCGTGCCTCGACTAAGCGCCGCACCGGCGCTTGCGCGGTCTGCACTTGCACCGCTTGTTGGGCTTCATCACATAACTGCAAAGCGCGCTTGCTATCACGCTGACGCAAAGCCCACGCTAAATGCACCACGGTATCCAGACGTGCAGCACCAAACGCGCCGGGCAAGGCACTTTCCAAGCGTTGAACTTCCTGATCTGCGACAAACAACTCCATGC
>JACPVY010000294.1 GCA_016197345.1 Burkholderiales bacterium | reverse complement strand
GTCGTGAAATCCTCGACTCGTGCGGCAATCCGACGGTCGAATGCGATGTTTTGCTCGAATCGGGCGTGATGGGCCGCGCTGCGGTGCCATCTGGTGCCTCGACTGGTTCGCGTGAAGCGATTGAATTGCGCGATGGAGACAAGAGCCGCTATTTCGGCAAAGGCGTGTTGAAAGCCTGCGAAAACATCAATACCGAAATTTCTGAAGCCATTATGGGCTTGGATGCGAATGAACAAGCATTTTTGGATCGCACCTTGATCGACCTTGATGGCACCGAAAACAAATCACGTTTGGGCGCCAATGCGATGCTGGCGGTGTCGATGGCGGTCGCCAAAGCAGCAGCGGAAGAAGCTGGTTTGCCACTCTATCGCTATTTTGGTGGTTCCGGCGCGATGCAAATGCCAGTGCCAATGATTAATCTCATCAATGGTGGTGCGCAGATTGCGAACAAGCTCGATCTGCAAGAATTCATGGTCATTCCAGTCGGTGCGCCTAGCTTTAAAGAGGCGATCCGCTATGGTGCCGAAGTGTTCCATTCGTTGAAAAAGATTTTGCAAGAAAAAGGGTTGAGCACGGCCGTGGGCGAAGAAGGTGGTTTTGCGCCGTCGGTGGCAAATCACGAAGAAGCGATCAAACTGCTGATTCAAGCAATTGAGCAAGCTGGCTATGAGCCGGGCACGCAAATCGCGTTAGGTCTCAATTGTGCTGCTAGCGCGTTTTACAAAGAGGGCAAATACCACTTAGCAGGTGAAGGCTTGGTCTTGTCCGCAAGCGACTTTACTAATTTGCTCGAAACATGGTGTGATAAATACCCCATCATCTCGATTGAAGATGGTATGGCTGACAGCGACTGGGATGGTTGGACGCAGTTGACGGCAAAATTGGGTAAAAAAGTGCAAATCGTTGGCGCTGACTTGTTCGTCACTAACACCAAAATCTTGCGCGAAGGCATTAAAAAAGACGTCGCTAACTCGATCTTGATCAAAATTAATCAAATCGGCACCTTAACTGAAACCTTTGCCGCGATTGAAATGGCAAAGCGCGCTGGTTATACCGCAGTGATTTCGCATCGCTCTGGCGAAACGGAAGATTCGACAATTGCCGATATCGCGGTTGGTTTGAATGTGTTGCAAATCAAAACTGGTTCAATGTCGCGTTCTGATCGCATGGCGAAATACAATCAATTGCTACGCATTGAAGAAGATCTGGGGGATATCGCCAGCTACCCCGGTCGTGATGCTTTCTACAATTTGTAATAAGCTAAATAGCCAGCTCGCGAAGGCGCGCTGGCTTGTTCACGCATGCGCCTGATCGCTATTGCCCTTGCGGCCTTATTGATTTTGATCCAGTTTCCCTTGTGGTTAGGCAAGGGCGGCTGGTTGCGCACGCGCGAAATGGAAAAACAGCTCGCCATTGAGCAAAAGAAAAATGCCGATTTAAAAGCGCGTAACGATAAGCTGGAATCGGAAGTCTCGGATTTAAAACAAGGTTCAGGTGCGGTGGAAGAGCGGGCGCGCTATGAGCTAGGCATGATCAAAGACGACGAAGTGTTTATTCAGGTTGTCGATTCGAATAGTCCGCAGTTGGAAAGCGCCGTGCCGCGCATCATCCCACGCTCGCCTGATCCGAATGCCGCTACGTCCACAACTGCGACACCTGCAACTGAGGCGATGCACGCCAATCGTGTACATGCCTTGCCATCACCTGCACCAGCACACAAACCAGCAAAACCTAGCAAGCCGGGCCATCATTGATCGTTTGTGGATTCGCTAGGGCGTTGTACCCTAGCGTTATGCCTTGTACCTAGTGCTTCAGTTTAGTGCTTTAGATCGGTGGCCGCAGCCACGATATTGCCTTCTAAAAACAATTGCGCACAGTCCACCGCATCGAAGCCGTAACCCAAACCGCAAAAATCGCAGTGTATGGTCAAGCTCCCTAAATCGGCAAGGGCACTCTCGACTTCTTCGCGGCCCAACATCTTCAGCATATTGCCGACTTTGTCGCGCGTGCAACTGCAATGGAAATGCACGGGCTTAGGCTCAAACAAGCGCAGATCTTCTTCCCAAAATAAGCGCCGCATTAGCGTTGCGATATCGGTACTGAGAATCTCTTCGCGCGTCACGGTGCTCGCTAGCATGACGACACGTTGCCATGTTTCACCCTGTTCTTGTTCTGACGTTTGCTCTGGTGCCTTGCCGCCAATGTCGGGCAAGCGCTGCAGTAGCAAACCGCGCGCCACATGGGCGTCGGCGGCTAGCCAAAGTTTGGTATCCAATTGCTCAGAGCGCTGCATATAGTTTTCGATAATCGTCGAAATTTCAGCGCCATCCAGCGGCACGATGCCTTGATAAGGCTTTTGTCCCGGCACTTTATCTTTAGGATCTAGCGTGATGATGAAGCGGCCATGGCCATTCACGTTGATCAAATCGCGCAAGCTGGCATCGTCCGCGATTGGCCCGGCGTGCTCACCAATTTTGGCGGTAGCGCGGATTTGCATCTCGCTATTGCATTCGGCAACGAGTAATTTCACTGGGCCATCGCCATGAATTTGCATGATGATGGTGCCATCAAATTTCAAATTAGCAGAAAGCAAGCTCGCTGCCGCCAACATTTCCCCTAGCATGGATTGAATCACGCGCGGGTAGTCGTGGCGTTCTTGCACTTGTTGCCATGCGTGTGACAAATCAACCAACTCACCGCGTACAGGGTTGTTCTCAAATAAAAATTTTTGCAAGGTATCTACCGTTGCGATGTCATTCTGGGGGCTAGGGGTCATGCAGCTTATCCAATGCGGGTTAATTGTGTTTTAAATTCTTGGCCGCGTTCAACGTAAATTGCCGCAGCTTTTTGTAATCCAACGATTTCGTCATCGCTCAAACTACGGGCGACTTTAGCCGGGCTGCCGATGATCAAGCTATTGTCAGGAAAAACTTTACCTTCCGTGACTAGCGCGCCCGCGCCAACTAGGCAGTTTTTGCCAATTTTGGCGTTATTCAGCACCACCGCCGCAATCCCAATCAAGCTACCATCGCCGACGCTACAGCCGTGTAGCATGGCTTGGTGGCCAATGGTCACGTTTTGCCCGACGGTGAGGGGGCAGCCGGGATCGGTATGCATCACCGCTGATTCCTGTACATTGCTACCGTCGCCTATCGTAATCATTTCATTGTCACCCCTGAGCGTCGCGCCAAACCAAACTGAGGCTTGTTTGCCGATGGTGACTTTGCCGATCAAGGTGGCCGAATCGGTGATATATGCGCTTTCATCAATCTGTGGCTGATGCGGGCCAAGCTGGTATATGGGCATGATGAGCAAAGGAAAAAGGGGGAGGCTGTATTTTAACCGAGTTCGTTAGTTGCTTCTGCTAGGCAATAGTGGTTAGCTGGGAAGGTGCCGTGTATTTCGACTGAGGTGCGCTTGCTACGCCCATCGTTTGCCCGCATACTGAGGCTCATTTTTTTCACAATTGATCAGTTTATACATGATACAAATCCGCCCCGCTGAAATTGCAGACGCAGATGCGTTGCAGCGCATTTATGCACACAGCGTCAGCACCGCTGCGTGGTTGCCTGCGACCGCTAAGCTCGCACCGGACTTCGCGGCGGTTTCCGTGGGCGAAACGATTTATGTTGCGCAAAACGACGAGGGGCAAATCTTGGGCTTTGTCTCGGTGCAAGTCGATGACCCTTNNTCGCGGTCAAGGTGTTGGCGCACGCTTATTACATGCGCTAGAAGGCTGCATGCCTAAGCCTTGGCGCTTGAAATGTGTACGCGCCAATGTCGCTGCGTTGCGATTTTATTTACGCAATGGCTGGCAGCAGGTTGGTGAAGGGGTTTCGGCAGATGGGGCATTTGTCGTCCTGCAATTCGATTCATTTCAAACTGATTTGTAGAAAATTATTTTCTTTCATTTTGATTCAAAGGCAGCAAAAAGCTGGGCTACTTGTGCTGCAAAGTCATAGAATCTAGGTGTTAGCTATAGCTAGTCTGATAGGTGCCGATCGTCTTTTGATGTGTAAGATTAGATTGTGAGGAGACATTATGTTTTGCCCTGTTTGCAATACTCAAAATAGCGCGATGGCAGTGCGTTGCATTCAATGCAATTCCACGCTGATCCATGAAGCGACAGAAGATTCAGCGAAGTCTTATCAACTCAAACGTCAGCTGGATATCAAAATGTACGGCGGTTATGGCTGCATCATTGGTGCAGGCTTGGCCTATTTGTTCAGTATTTTCGGCGGGGAAGGCTTGAATGTCGGTTTGCTAACGGTATTGGTACTGGTTGGCGGGATTGTTGGGCGCATCGTGGCGAAGAAGATGCATGATGATTTGGATTGACAAGCGCGCTTTGCCAATACTTGAGTTCGATGAAGGTTTC
>JACPVY010000129.1 GCA_016197345.1 Burkholderiales bacterium | reverse complement strand
CGAGCTCGGCGGGGTGATGCCTCGCCAGTTCGTCATGCACGGCGTGGCAGCTCATCACCTGGCTCACGCCGCCTGCCTTTGCGTTCTGCAGGCAGAGCAGGCCGACGTAGTCGAGCACGGCGCTGCCGAAGGAGTTGTCCGTGTGGAAGCTGCTCTCGTAATTCGTCACGCTGAAGCGGGCTCCCTTGCTGAGGTCCTGGCCCTTGTCGGTGCTGGCGGTTATTATCAGGTCGGTGACTATTGGCTGGTCGCAGCGCGTGTCGGTAGCAGTGAAATTGATAACTGGCCAAGCGACGATAACGGTGCTGTCGCCCGTGCTCCGTTGGGGGTAGAACATCACTATGCCCCACTCGGTGTGGCGAAGTGGACTGGCACGGGTTGGGATAATGCGCAATTACAAACCTGTTATTGCCAATTCAACCCGCTATCGTCCTGTGCAGATCAAGCGGGGTCATAAATTTCGAGATTAGGGTGAGCACAAGTTGCAGCTACGTAGGGTGGGCAACTCCGTTGCCCACGTCTTTGTTCATGTCGATTCGACGCGCTTGGCTAAGGCAGGCTTTTACTACCGTGGGCAACTTGTGCCCACGGCCTTTGACTTTAATTAATCATCGGTAATGGTGGGCGAGTCGCCCACCCTACATTTATGCATAAAAATGAATCACTAGACAATTTTCACATTTCCCGCAACTTGCCATTTCCGCATAATTTGCAGTGATTTCACTTACATCTGCACGCATCTTGCCAGCAAACCCGGCAAAATATATTGTTACCGCCCTTGCTTAAAATGTTGCCGCAAGGTAAAATTGTAGCCATTTCATGTGCAAAACAGAGGCGCTACAGCAATCCAGTTAGATATCGTTGATAAGCTTGATTCAAGCTGCGAATGCTTGGCCCCTGCCTTTGCACCCATCGCTCGCCTAGCGCCGCCTTTTTGGCCGACACGCTAGACAACACTGGAGAATTACATGGTTGCAATCGTCACAGGTCAAGGTTTAGGTTTGTCAAATAGCTCAGCAAGCGTGCTGGGCCAGCAAGGGCAATTTGGTGCGGCGCTATTGGGTAAGAAAAATGAAGCCGCCTATGTCAATGCCTTGAACGGCAACCTGATTCTGCAAGACCAAGACGATTTCATTGCCGCATCTGGCACCAATCTAGCGCTCGCGCGCACCTACAATGCGCTTGGACAAGGCAATGATGGCAATGGCACGAATTGGCATCTCAATAGCGACCGCCAAATTCTCGGCTTATCCGGCGGCTTAAATCAGGTCGGCAGTAGCGTTAGCCGCATCGCCAGCGATGGCAGCAGCACGCGTTTTCAATACGATGCCACGCTACAAGCGTATATCAGCCAAAGTGGCGGCGGTGCTTATCAAAGTTTGACCAATGAAGACGGCACCTGGATTTGGCGCGCTGATCATCACGATAAGATAGGCTTGTTTGAAACCTATGATAGCGCGGGCCGTTTAGCGACCGTCAGCCGCGGTGACGCACAACAGAACGTGCAAGTGTTGCTGGCCTATAGCTATCTGAATAACCGCTTGGATCACATCACTGATGCGAGCGGCGATACCACTCAATTCCTATATTTCGACGATGGCAATCTGCGCACGATACAAACCAATGGCGCCGATGGCATCGCCCGTGCACGCGTCAGCTACACCTATGACCAAGGGCGCTTAAGCAGCGTCACCACCGATTTGGTGCGCGATGAAGCCGTCAATAGTCCCACACAATCCTACACCACCTACTACGGCTATAAAAACTCGACTAGCCTGATCAGCGATATTTGGCAAGACGATGGTAGCCATTTGCATGTCGAATACGATTATGCCGGGCGGGTACAAAGTTTGACCGATGCAACCGGCCAAATCACCAGCTTTGACTATAGCAGCACTGGTCAAACCAGCGTGACGGCACCGGGCAATGTCATCACCCGCTATAGCTACGATAACCTTGGCCAATTGACGCAAGTTGACGGCCCTAGCACACGCTCCGGCAGCAACACCACCTTGTTTAGCTATAACGAACGGGGTGACGTGACGGCGATTCAAGATGCACGCGGCAATACCACTAGCTTGCGCTATGACGCCAACGGCAATCGCATTTATGAACAAGATGCGGCCGGCAATACGCTCACGCGTAGCTATGATGCGGCGAATAATCTGTTATTGAGCGAAACCCGCTATCTACAAGCCGTTGCCATTGGCCAAATGCCAGCGGCAGATAATCCAGCGCTGACGACGCGCTATATCTACGACGCCAATCATTTGCTGCGCTTTCAAGTCTCGAGTGAAGGACGTGTCACCGAATATGGCTATGACGCTTTGCAACAGCGCACCTCTATCCGCCAATTCCAAAGCGATAGCATCAATTTAAATAACTTAAGTGGCGCCGATTTAAGCAATAGCAGCTTATTTAGCCGCCTGCAAACCTGGCGCAATAGCGGTAGTTTGCAACTCGCCAATAGTGCCTTGCGCACTTTTAGCTATGACGGTCGTGGCCAATTGGCAAGCGATAACAGCTATAACAAGCTGGGTGCCGATGGCAACGGCCTAGATGCCGACAAAGTGACGACGCGCTTTAGCTATGGCGTCGATGGCAAATTACTGCAACAAATCGACGCCAATCACAACCTGACCAGCTTTGCCTATGATGGTTTAGGACGTTTGCTGGCCAGCACCGATGGCGTGCTGGCGTTGAATGACAGCGGCAGCCAAGTCGATAACAACAACGCTAAAACGGTGACCAATAGCTATATCGATCATCTGAATACCCCATTCGATGCACGCAACCCCAATGCCGCCCTAGGCTTCGTCAGCCAAATGACGGTGACACGTCCCGTCGCCAGCAGTGAAGCAGCGAGCGGCAAAGCCTTAGAAACGATCAATTTTGATGGCATGGGCCGCATCGTCAATGATGTCAGCGGCACGGGTGGTAGCGCAGCAGCCAACGCCGGCAGTAACGGCAGCAAAAGCAGTTTCGTCTATGACAAACAAGGACGTCTGAGCTATAGCGAAGATGCGCTAGGCCAGCGCCAATATGTGCTGTATGACGAAGCTGGCCGCAAATTAGCCGATATCGATAGCGCAGGTTCTGTCACCGAATATGTTTACAATCAAAACAGCCAAGTCATTAAAGTGACACGCTATGCGCAAGCAATGGATTTGAGCTTACTCGCCAATCCGAATCGGGTAACTGGCATGAGCGCTGACGTGAATTTGCTCAATGCCTGGAAAGCGGGACATATCAGCCGTGATCCGGGATTCGACGTTATTGCACCAACGATTGCGCCACGCGAGAGTGCGTATGACCGTAGTAGCTGGAATATCTATGATGCCGCTGGCCGCCTGACTTATAGCGTCGATGCGCTCGGCTATGTCAGTGCGATGCGCTACGATGGCGCTTCACGTTTGGTGCAAACCACACGCTATGCGAAAAAACTCGCCCTTAGCGATTTGGACACGCGTAGTAGCCTAGTCGAAAGCGATCTTACAATCGACAAAAACGCAGCACAAGATCGCAGCACCCGCTTGTTTTATGACAAAGATGGTTTGTTACTTGGCAGCTTGGACGCCGAAGGCTATTTGACGCGCAATAGCTATAACGGCGCTGGCAAATTGATTAAAAGCGTGGCTTACGCAAAGCTATGATGCGGTGGGGAATGTCAAAAGCCGCACGCGCTATGCGTCGAAGATTATGAATGCCGTGCTGGATAACTGGCAACCGACCAGTTTAGAGCAAATCATCGTCAGCAAAAATGACCAAGATCAAACCACCAGCTATAGCTATAACAGCCGCAATCAAGTCAAACTCGAAACTGGCATCGACGGTACGTTGACCCAATACGATTACGATGCGTTTGGCAAATTGCGCACCGTACGCCGTGCCGCAGGCAGCAGTGATGAGCGCGGACAAAGCCTACAATACGATGCCTTTGGCCATGTGCTGGCAGAATTATCGCCGGAAGGTGTGGCCAAGCTCGCCAGCGGCGCGAATGCGGCAGATGTGTGGGCCAATTATGCCGTGCATTACACCTACAATAGCCTAGGCCAACGCACCAGTAGCGTCGATCAAAATCAACACACCACCCTAGCCTATTTCGATAGCGTTGGGCGGCAAATTTATAAGGTGAATGCCGAAGGCGAAGTCCAAGAAACGCAATACAATGCGATGGGCCAAGTCGCCCGTAGCCGCAGCTATGCCGCACGTTTGCCGAAAGAGCAAATCAGCGTCGCCAATTACGATACGCTACTCGCCACCCTAAAAACTTGGACCGCAAGTGACACACTGACGCCAAACGACGTTCAACAAAAATTCTATTACGATAAACAGGGACAGCTGATCCTCGGCAATGATGGCGAGAAGATCGACACCCGCATCGAATACAATGCCTTCGGTCAGGTGACGAGCAACCGCCGCCAAGCGAAAGACGCCAGTATTTTCGTCGTCAGCAGCGATACCTATGATAGACGCGGCAATCTGCTCCAACATTCGCCGTATGGCAACGCTGGCATAGCAGTGTATAACCAATATGATGCCTTCAATCGTCTGACGCATCACACGCTAGCAAGCGGCAATTACGACGATATCGCCTACGATCATTTGGGACACGTCACGTTTGCTATTGCGCAGCACGATAAAAACTATGTCGGGCCACAGACAAAAACCAGCTATGACGCTTTCGGCCATGTGCTCACCCAAACTGACGGCAACGGCAATATCACGCAATATCAATACGATAGAGCCAGCCGCAGCATGACCGTAACGACCGTCACCCATTTTGAATACGATGCCGCCAATCGGGTCTTTACGCGCACCGTTGACCCGACTGGCTTAAAAGAAGTGACGAAATACAGCTACGACAGCCGGGGCCAAACGCTCAGCGTGACAGACCCACGCGGCATCGTCACTGCCAGCCAATACACCCGCAATGGGCAGTTGAAAAGCGTCACCGTCGATGCGGGTGATGGGCAGGACGGAACCGCGCACTTAAATTTGACGACCACATTTGAGTACGATAGCCGTGGCAATAAAGCCAAGGTGACAGACCCCAATCAACATGTCACTCTATATGAATTATCCAGTAATGGCGTGTGTACCACCGTCACACAAGACCCGATCACAGCGCAAAATCCAAAAGGCTTGAATTTGCGCGTGCAAGAATTTCGCAATGCAGAAAATAAAATTTATCTACGCGCGGTTGGGCCGGATGGCAGCCAGCAATATACCCGCTTTATCTACGACAATTTTGGCCGTGTTGCTTATGAAGTCGATCCAGCGGGGGCAGTGACAGGCTATGTGTATGACAACAACACCAATCAACTGCTCAAGACCATACACTATGCCAACACCATAGACTTGGATGGTACCAAGTTTGCGCGCTTTACTGATAGCAAACCGCAAACGTGGAGCAGCCAATTCATCATCGGCGATGTCGAAAGCTTGCTCAAAACAGACAACACGCGCGATGTGATCGAGCGCACCTTGTACGACAAAGATGGGCGCGTCTATGCCCGCATTAGCGGTAATGGCACGGTCACCATCAATAAACAATTTGATGCGAAAGGCCGGGTGATCGAGCAAATCACCTATGCCAAAGAGCAATTGCAAGCGCCCTATCTCAATCCGCTGACGATAGAGATGCTCAATAACAAGCTGATCGAAACGGGCGTGCCGGACGCCGCGCACGATCTGCGCACGCTCTACGTGTATGACGCGCGTGGTCGTGCTGTCCGCACGCTCAGCAGCGCGGGCGTGACTAGCGATGGCAAGTTGCAATGGAGCGTGATGGCGCAAGAATTTGATGGCAATGGCAATGTCACACTACGCCGCGCCTGTTCCGATTTCTTGCTCAGCGACGCCAATGGTGCCGCGCCTAGCGAGGAGGCGATTAACGCCTTTATCAGCAGCCGTGTCAATCTGGGGCCAGTTGCCAATGATGGCCTGAGTCTGTTTCATTATGACGCGGCCAATCGCTTACTCGGCAGCGCCATTGCACAAGGGCCGGGCGCTAGGCCAAATGAATGGGCGTGGGCGTTTACCGAATATTTTTACGATAAAGGCGGCAATCTCATCTTGCGCCAAAATCGGCGTGACGCGATTTCGATGAACATGTATGCCCAGACCGACATGAGAAACGGGCATTCTTATCAAGCGGAAGCGTCACATACCAAATATGTGTATGACAATGCCAATCGCTTAACGGCGACCATGAACCAGCTTTGGCTGAACAATTGGATCGTGGTACAACAAACCTATGACAAGGTTGGCAATGTGGTGCAGAAAACCGCCTACGCTAACTCCGCCACCACGCCAGAATATGCCTATTCTGACCCGGATAGCACAGCCTTGCTGGCCAGCATCACACCCGACGCTGCGCGTGATCGGATTACGCGCTTTGCCTACGACAACAGCAATCGGCTAGCCGTCACCGTCGATGGTGCTGGCGCTGTCACGCGTCAGGTGTACAACGCCTTGGGCGACGTGGTGCAAGTGAAGCAATTTGCGAATGTAGTGACAGACCAAACGCAATTGAAGAATTTGTCCGCCAACTTTGAACCACCAGCAAGCGCCATGGACCGCGTCAGCCGCACCGTGTATGACAACGACCACCGCCCTCTATACAGCGTCGATGCGCTCGGTTTTGTCACAGCCAAACGCTATGACGGCTTGGGCCGCGTGGTGGCCAGCGTACGTTATGCGACAGCGATCAATCCGAATGCGATCAGCGTCAATAGCAAGCCCGCCGAAATCGCTGCCCTGATCAAAGCGGATGCGACGCAAGACCGCATCGAACGGAATGTATACGACAATGCTGGCCGCTTAGCATGGCATCTCGACGCTCTCGGTTACTTCACCCACTATGTGTATGACGCGCAGGGACGGGTTATTAGCACCACCGCCTTTCCTCAAGCGTTTAATAGCAATGGCAAAAATTATGACGCCTTAGGGCAAAGCCAATTGCGCGCCGATGTGGAAGCACAAGCAGCAACGCAATGGAATACGATTAATCAAAATCGGGCAACTGCGGCAAAAAACAAAACCACCGTGCCCGCTGCCGAAGACTATCGCACCCAAAGCACCAGCTATGACGCGCAGGGACGGGTCATCAGCACCACCGATGCCTTAGGCGTAGTTACCGCGAAATATACTTACGACGCACTAGGCAATAAGAAGACTTACACCAATGCCTTGCAAGCGACATGGACGTATGATTACGACATGCTTGGGCACTTAGTGCAGACCCGCACGCCAGAAGTCGATGTGTATAGTTCGATGCCAGCGAGCGACACCGATACCGATTGGCATTTGGA
>JACPVY010000510.1 GCA_016197345.1 Burkholderiales bacterium | reverse complement strand
GGGCTACGTTTACGTGGATATCGCGGATAGGGATATCGGAAGCTACGTCGATGAAGCAAAGAAGATCGTCTCAGAGAAGGTGAAGACACCAGCCGGGTATTCCCTTACCTTTAGTGGCCAGTATGAGAACATGATCCGGGTCAAAGAGAGACTCAAGATCATCATCCCTCTCACCCTGTTTTTGATAGCACTTCTTCTGTACATGAACAGTGATAACTGTGCAAAATTTCATGTAGCCAATCGCCGTAATCGCGCTTTTCTGGCAAATCGGATAAATCATCCAGACTCGTAATACGCAACATTTGCCGCGCAAAAAACTGATAGGGACAGGCGAAAAAACTGTTGTACGCGCTAGCCGAAAGCTTACTAGGCAATAAGCTCGCCCCAGAAGGAGTCGGCATCTGCGCAACTTGTAGCTGCAAGGTGTGCTGCGGTATTTCTGGTTTGACCAGTGCGAGGGGCGGCAAGCGCTTTTGCGCCAAACATAATTGCAAACGCTCTAGCCACGGGCTAATCGGATTTGGCTCGTCATTTTTAAACGCTTGCCAACTGAGTACCACACGCGGCGTCATAAGCAACATTTCGGCCAAATCGCGCATTTGTTGGCGCTGCCGGCTCTCGCGTGTCGTCAAGGCTAATTCGCGCCGCACGGCATTGGCAAAAAATAGGGTTTCTTGCGCTTGGCTAGGTAAATTTGCGGCATCGCAACCGACCAAGATAATGGCATCAAAATAGCGTAAGCGCGCGCCATTCAAGGGCAACATCGCCACCCGCTTATCGGGCGATTCAGCGACATAGGGCAGGCTTTCCATTTGCAGCGCAATCATGGCGCGCCACTCGTTAAAGCTCAATAGCGTCGCTTCGGCATCGAGCGATAATTGTTCGAGCATTTGCAGAATCTGCCGTCCAGCACTATCTTGCGCCAAACTCGCTTGCATGCCCATCGCCTTCAGACTAGCACGCAAAATTTCGCCCCAGCCACGCATGCTATGGCGACCTTGGTATTGTTGCGCTTGCTTTTTCAGCAAGCGTAGGAGCATTTGCCCCAAGCTTTGGTGGGGCGTCAAATTGCCTGTGCTCAAGGCTTGCACGGCGGCATCCCAGCCCCCCAGCACATTTTCACGGCGCAATAGCAATTCAATCCACATCACCACTGCGGTCAAATCCGGCGCCCCGCCTGCCTCGGTAGTTTTACGCAATTGCAAAAAGGGCGATTTCAGCAAATCCAATAATGCCATGGTCTCGGCTTCGCTAGCGATGACCTCAAACCACGCCGCCAGCGCACTAGCAGCACGCGTGGTCGAGAGTTTCCACCCGGTTTCATCCGACACATATACCTGCGCCCGCGCTAGCAACGCACTAATGCGGCGCGCAGCCACTCGGTCTTGGGCGATGATGGCTAATTGCTGCTTTCCTTCCGCCAGCCAATTGAGCACGGTTTGCGCTGCCAATTGCGCTTGGCTTTCTAAATCAGCACCGGGACATAGCGTGATATGTTGTAAAGCATCGGGTTCGGCCGCCGCCGCGCTATCAAATAAATTGCGGTGTTGCGCGGGTTCTGGCTCGACCATTTCCGGCCAAGCGTGGGCTAATTGTTCGGGCAAAGCCGCTTCACGCCAATCGAGTTGGATTTGCAACACGGTCTGCTGTTGTGCATACGCCAATAAAAAAGCTTGCTCGATCGGGTTCGCTGGTTCGGGACTGATCCAGACCAAGGGCGTGCTAGCGTGCTGCGCCAATTGCAGCAAACGCGCAAAATACAGCACCAAACCGTCGTCCTCATCAAGCTGGCTTTGCCATAGCGTCCAGACCAGATTGGCTTCATCTGATAGTAATTGCTGGCTAGGGAGTGGTAATTGGGCTAAAGCGGCTTGCCATTTTGCCGCCGCTGCCGCTTGGTTTGCCATGATCGCGGGAAGATGGGCGGCGGTTAATTCGTCGGCCAAGGTCAGGAGCAATTGTGCTAATGGCAATAAATCGGTATTACTACGCGCACCGAACAAGTTTTTTAGCCACGCTTGTTGACGCAGTTGTTCATAGAGCGTCAGCATGCGCCGGGTTTGGCTAGATCCCGTGTCGAGCGCTGCGCAATTGCCATCTGGCGTGGGTAGCTGTTGCGCCAGCCAACCAGATAATGTGTTGATACGTGGCGCCACCATCCCATGTTGGGCATATTGCGCTAAAGCCAGCTTGAATTGCTTCGCATGCGAGTAAGCGGGCACCAAGACGCGCGCCCGCGTCCACTGCGGCGCCAGCCTCTGCTGCATCGCGCGCACCGCACTCGCCCAAAATTGCGGGCCGGGGGCAATCAAAACAGGAGGTGGCAAAATCTTCAAAGGGACAGGTACTCGATTAACAAACAATTAGCATATAGTGACGACATCGCTAGGCCACATTATTCATCGTGATTGATCATAATTGATCGCGCACCGTACAGTTTAGTGACACATCACCCCGAATAAAATGACGTTACAGGGCCGCGATTTTAAGCGAGATAGCGATGTTATGTGGCATTGCATACAGAGTGAAGCAAGCAGATTGCCTACAATGCACTGTGCGATGCGTCATAGCGTACCGAATCTTAAACATTTTGGAGTGGATTTCGCACAAGCGCATAAAATAGGGTATCATTTCCCGGCTTTCACTGTTACCCTTGCTCCATTAATCACGCTTAAAGACCTCAACAACGCTTTGTAAAACGCGTTAGTCTGCGTGGTGTCGCAAGTGCAACTGAAAACTCACGCTGTCATTCGGGTAACCGGTATGAATAGCAAAAAATAGCAAATCCTCAGAAAACCGAGAGGAAAGCCATAGCCAGCCAAACCTAGCTTTCATTGCTGTGGCATACTTGACTTCTGGCAGAAAATAAACCGGGCTTATTGAACTCGTGCGACATAGCACCATCTATAGGCACGGCAGCGCCAAATTTCGAGGCGTTTTTATCCATCATTCCCTCACCATGAGGAAAACATGAGCACAATTAAGCATACTTCTGACGCATCATTTGAACAAGATGTCCTCAAAGCCGATACCGCTGTATTGGTCGATTTCTGGGCAGAATGGTGTGGCCCCTGCAAACAAATCGCCCCTCTACTCGAAACCGTCGCCCAAGAATACAATGGCAAACTGACTATCGTGAAGATGGACGTCGATGCAAATAACGCCACTCCAGCAAAATTTGGCATTCGCGGTATCCCTACCCTGATCCTGTTTAAAAACGGTTCGGTGGTAGCGCAAAAAGTGGGGGCATTAGCCAAACCACAATTGACCGCATTTATTGATAGCAACCTGTGAAGTAAGATGGCGATGCGCCTGCATCGCCTTTTGCGCTTTATTTTCTGTTTATATAAAAATAACACTGCGTAGCGCCCTCCCACCGATTTTCCCATCGCGGGACACCTATACTCGACACACTATGCACTTATCTGAATTAAAGGCGTTACACGTCTCTGCTCTACTAGAGATGGCTATCAGCCTCGATATAGACAACGCCGCGCGTATGCGCAAACAAGAGCTGATGTTCGCGATCTTGAAAAAGCGCGCGAAGGGCGGCGAGCAAATCTTTGGCGATGGCGCCTTGGAAGTCTTGCCTGACGGCTTTGGCTTCTTACGTTCGCCCGATGCCAGCTATATGGCTTCGACCGACGACATCTACATCTCTCCCTCGCAAATCCGGCGTTTCAACCTGCATACCGGCGATTCGATTGAAGGTGAAGTACGCACCCCCAAAGATGGGGAACGTTATTTTGCATTGGTGAAGGTCGATAAGGTCAATGGCGAATCGCCAGAATCTTCGAAACACCGCATTCTGTTTGAAAATCTGACACCATTACATCCCAATCATCCGCTGCGCTTAGAGCGCGAGATGAATGGCCAAGAAAATATCACTGGTCGTATCATCGATTTGATCGCCCCTATCGGCAAAGGCCAACGTGGCTTGCTGGTAGCGTCGCCTAAATCGGGTAAATCGGTGATCTTGCAACACTTAGCCCACGCGATTACAGCAAATCATCCCGACGTCACACTGATCGTGCTGTTGATCGACGAACGTCCTGAAGAAGTGACGGAGATGCAGCGCTCCGTGCGCGGCGAAGTGGTCGCCTCCACCTTTGACGAACCCGCTACCCGCCACGTCCAAGTCGCCGAAATGGTGTTGGAAAAAGCGAAGCGCTTGGTCGAAATGAAAAAAGACGTGGTGATTTTGCTCGATTCGATCACCCGCTTAGCCCGTGCTTACAATACCGTGATCCCTGCATCCGGCAAGGTCTTGACCGGTGGTGTCGATGCCAATGCATTGCAACGTCCAAAACGCTTCTTCGGTGCAGCGCGTAATATCGAAGAAGGTGGTTCGCTGACGATTATCGCTACCGCCTTGATCGAAACCGGCAGCCGTATGGATGACGTGATTTATGAAGAATTCAAAGGCACCGGTAATATGGAAGTGCATTTGGAACGTCGCTTGGCGGAAAAACGCGTCTATCCAGCGATTAATTTGAATAAATCCGGCACCCGCCGCGAAGAACTCTTGATCAAGCCTGATCAATTGCAAAAAATCTGGATTTTGCGCAAGCTGCTGTACTCGATGGATGAAATCGAAGCGATGGAATTTATCCTCGACAAGATGAAATCGACCAAAAACAACGCCGAATTTTTTGATTTAATGCGGCGCGGCGGCTAAAAGCCTGTTGGTTTGATTCAAAAAAGGACGCTAAGGCGTCCTTTTTTACTCGTAGGGTGGGCAACTCGTTTGCCAACGGCAGTGAGTTTGTTCTTTACACCTTAGCTTGATCAATGTGGGCTGTTCAAAATTCGATATTACGCCAAAAATAATCACTTTTTATGGCGCTTCAAAACCGTGGGCAACAAGTTGCCCACCCTACACGTTACCTGCTTTCACGGTATAAGCACCATTTCAAATGAAATAGTCATTTCATTCATCATCGGCAATGGTGGGCAGCTTGCCCGCCATATAACTAAAGCTATACAAACTAGGCGTAAAACCGTAGTTTTAGCTGTATTTTTCCCCATCAATGCCAAAAAAATCGTATAATCGCGGGCTGTTTTCCACCTAGGCAAGTGATCGGCAATCGGGTCAAGAAGTAAGGCGACCGACGAAGTGCAGATTGGCTACCAACACTTTTTGAGGCAATAATGAAAGCTGATATCCATCCAAATTACCGCGAA
The DNA here is from genome assembly GCA_016197345.1 of Burkholderiales bacterium. GTDB lineage: Bacteria > Pseudomonadota > Gammaproteobacteria > Burkholderiales > Burkholderiaceae_D > JACPVY01. The sequence goes on along the minus strand of JACPVY010000510.1, from coordinate 703 downwards.
GTTGTGTTTCACGATCTGTCCTGCGATTTCAAATTCATCACCCGCTCGACCGTGCAAACCCGCGAAACCATCAACTTTGAGGGTAAAGATTATCCTCTGGTGAAGATCGAGGTTTCTTCGCAATCGCATCCGTTCTACACTGGCAAACACAAAATCGTTGACACCGCTGGCCGCGTTGAAAAATTCCGCCAAAAGTTCGGCACCGTGGGCTCCAAAACTTCCGTGGCAGGTTAATTCCGCTACAGGCTGTAGTCCAAGCGAATTGCCTACAGCCAATTGTTTTGAACGCCAAAAAGGCAGCCAAGCGCTGCCTTTTTTATTAGCCCCTCGTTTGTTACTTACTGCGCCGCTACGCCCTAGCTCGCCTTTTCTTTGAATGAGCCGACATGAAGCCAGTTAGACTCCCCGCTTCCGCCACGCTGGCCTTGCCGCGCTGGGGCTTGTTTTCACTCTGCTTTCTGTATATTTTGCCGGGCCTGATCGGGCGCGACCCATGGAAAAACGACGATGCTGCTGGTTTTGGCATCATGTGGACGATGGCGCACGGCAGTTGGCAAGATTGGTTATGGCCGAATATCGCTGGCCTGCCAATGCCAGAAGAAGGCCCGCTCACTTTTTGGCTAGGCGCACTTTGCATCAAATTATTCGGTAACGTGATCGGCGACGTGCTCGCCTCTCGCCTAGCGACAGTGGCTTTTTTCCT
>JACPVY010000509.1 GCA_016197345.1 Burkholderiales bacterium | reverse complement strand
CCCAAATAATTCCAGCACCGCATCGACCGATGGCGTATGGGTTTGACCTGTCACTAATAAACGCAGCGGCATCGCTAGTTGCGGCATTTTTAGCTTGTGCGTAGCGAGTACATCTTTGATCATCGCGGCAATCGAAGGTCTGTCCCAAACCACGTCCTTAGCGCGCGCCAAGAAATCCGCTAGCGCTGGTTTGCTGAGATCATTCAAGTGCTGCGCTAACAAATCCGCTTCTGGCGCCGGTTGGCGATAAAACAACATCGCGCCTTCCGCTAGTTCTGTCACCAAATTTGCGCGCTCTTTGATTAGAGCAATGACTTGCGCTAATTCTGGCGCCCCTTCAAACACTGCGCCATCAGCCAACATCTGGCGACGCACCAAATCCGCTAAGCGCTGATTATCGGCTTGTTTAATATAGTGGTTATTCACCCAACCGAGTTTTTCAAAATTCAATTGCGCCGACGAGCTGGTTAAATGCGTCAAATCAAACCACGAACATAATTGTTCAACGCTAAAGATTTCATCGTCACCATGACTCCACCCTAAACGCGCCAAATAATTGACCATCGCTTCTGGCAAATAGCCTTTGTCTTCATAATCGGTGACACTCACCGCATGGTGGCGTTTAGACAGCTTGCGGCCATCCGGCCCTAAAATCATCGGCAAGTGGCCGTAGAGCGGAATCGTGGCCCCCATCGCATGCAAAATATTGATTTGGCGTGGCGTGTTATTGACGTGATCATCGCCACGGATAACGTGTGTGATGCGCATATCGAAATCATCCACCGCCACGCAGAAATTATAGGTCGGCACGCCGTCAGGGCGCGCGATCACCAAATCATCCAATTCACGATTGGCAATCGTGATTTCGCCTTTGACCAAATCATTCCACGTCACCACACCATCCAATGGATTTTTGAAACGAATCACGGGTTTGCGATCAGCAGGAATCGGTGGCAACACTTTGCCCGGTTCTGGGCGCCAGGTGCCGTCATAGCGTGGCTTCTCACCAGCCGCTTTTGCCCGTTCACGCATTTCGTCAACTTCTTCTGGCGTGCTATAGCAATAATAAGCAGTGCCATCCGCGAGCATTTTGTCTAGCATGGCGCGGTATTTATCCATGCGTTGCATCTGGAAATACGGCCCTTCGTCTAGCGTCATGCCTAACCACGCCAAGCCATCAATAATTGCCTTGGTCGCTTCGGGTGTCGAGCGTTCGAGATCGGTATCTTCTACCCGCAAAATAAAGGTGCCGCCAACATGACGGGCGTAAGCCCAGCAAAATAACGCGGTGCGTGCGCCGCCAAGGTGAAGATAGCCAGTCGGGCTAGGTGCAAAACGTGTACGTATCATGATATTTCCAAATGCAATACGGGCCGAGGGACAGCCCTTTGAATTATTTTTTATTTAACAGTGATATTGATGCTTTTGCTCGCTTGCGGGCCATACGATTGATGCGCGCCATTGGCAAATTGCAAGGTCAATTTATATTTACCGGGAGCCAGTTTGAGTTCGGTTTCGGTTTGACCTTTGCCAAAATGCAAATGGGTTTCATCAAATGGCACCGACTCGCCCTCTTTCAGCGCTTCAGCATTGATCAATAAATGATGGTGACCCGTGCCAACCGTCATGTCGCCTGCAGGCTTGACTTCCATTCCCTTGACATCAAATTTCACTTTAAAAGGGCTGGTAACAGTTGCACCATCTGCCAAATCGACGAAATTCAATGTTGCGCCAGCAGCGTAAGCGCTGTGCAGGATTGCAATTTGGGCTACAGCCAAGATCAGCGTACGAATTTTCATAGTTACCTCGATGAATGTCTAATATCTAATAAATAGCAAACAAAAAACGCGGCGCAGCCTTCAAAACAATTGAATTAGCTGCGGCAAGTCTTTCATTAATCGT
>JACPVY010000128.1 GCA_016197345.1 Burkholderiales bacterium | reverse complement strand
GATGGCGGCATGCGTTTAGTGTCGGGCAATCTGGGGCGTGCAGTCGTCAAAATTTCTGCCGTCAAACCGGAGCATCGCGTGGTCAAAGCGCCTGCTATCATTTTCAATTCGCAAGATGAATTCATGCAGGCCTACAAAGCTGGCCAGCTAGAGCGTGATTTCGTCGCCGTGGTGCGCTTCCAAGGCCCGCGCGCGAACGGTATGCCGGAACTGCATTCCTTGACGCCAGCGCTATCGAATTTGCAGGATGCTGGCTTTCATGTCGCGCTCGTGACCGATGGCCGTATGTCTGGCGCATCTGGCAAAGTGCCAGCCGCGATCCATGTCTCGCCCGAAGTTTTGCTCGATGGCCCGCTAGGCCAAGTCGAAAATGGTGACATGATTTTGCTCGATGCCGATAGCGGCCAATTGCAAGCGCTAGTCGATGAAAAAATCTGGCACGCGCGCCGTCAAGCGCATGCGGATTTATCGCACAACCAATATGGCATGGGCCGCGAATTATTTGCGATGTTCCGCAATAGCGTGAGCGCCGCCGAAGAGGGGGCGACTAGCTTTGCGTTGCCGAGCTAATTAGGGTTGGTAGGGTGCGCACACAGCGACGGGATGCATGCTCCCGCCCCGCGCACCAAGACTCAGCTAGTTGAAAACCAGATTTGAGAGTAGCAATGTCAGCAAACCCTCACCCATTCATGATTTTGCGAGAGAAAAAACTATGAGCCAACCATTATCCGTGCTGGAAATTATGCAAACCTGTGCTGTCATTCCGGTGATAGCAATTGACGATCTCGCCCACGCTGTGCCGCTAGCACGCGCGCTAGTGGCAGGCGGAATCCGTGTGCTAGAAGTGACGCTACGCACCGCGCACGGCTTGCCCGCGATCCGCGCGATGGCCGAGCAAGTCGAAGGCGCAATCGTCGGCGTCGGCACGCTGACCCAAGCACACGAGCTAGCGCAAGCGCGCGATGCCGGCGCAGTGTTTGGCGTCTCGCCCGGCCTCACCCCAGAATTGATCGCCGCCGCAAAGTCCTCCGGCTTACCGCTCTTGCCGGGCGTGATGACACCATCCGAAGTGATGGTCGCGCGCGCAGCAGGTTTTCAGCAATTGAAATTATTCCCGGCTGTGCCAGCGGGTGGCGTGGGAATGCTAAACGCTATCGGTGGGCCATTGCCCGATGTGATGTTTTGCCCCACCGGCGGCATCTCGATTGAAACCGCCCCACAGTTTTTAGCCTGCAAAAACTTCGCCTGCGTCGGCGGCTCGTGGTTGACGCCGAAGGATGCGATTTTGGCGGGGGATTGGGATCGGATTTGGCGTCGGAAAATTGGTTTGGCGTACCTAACACGTCGCTCGCTTCGTCAGCATCGGGGCCAACGAAAATGCTCGCGTTTTGTTTGCGCTCTTCCAGATATTCGTTTTGGGTTTGATTGTGGTTAAAGGTTTGACCGCCGTTTAACACCACGATGATTTTGCCATTCAATTCCGACATCAATGGCCAGCTATTAGCGTTTGCAGCTTGGCGTAGCGATGGGAAGTTTTTCTGCAACATCGCTGGTTTATACAGCTTGTCGCCAAATTGCGCATTGATCAATTTGTCGAGATCTGCGGGGCGGCGGCCTTCGGAGGCGCTGCTCCAAGCTTGTTTTTTGTCGAGGAAAAGCGTGACGACTGGGTGATTAGGATGGGCATCGCTCCATTTTTTGATATCGGATAAGCAGGCGGCGAGGTTATTTGTACCGCTGCCATTGCCGCTGCAAATATTGTCGTTACCGGATTGGAAAATCGTGCCCGGATTGTGGCGCACATACCATTCGCCCGGCTTACCGCCAAATAAGGCATCGCGCGTATCCCAAAAATCGACTTCGATGTTTTTCACTTTATCCAGCACTTGCGCCATGGTGTAAGCACCCATCGCCTGCGCATTTTGATTTTCATAGCAGTTATGGCAGGTCGCTTGCATGACTTCGTTGTAGCGATCTTGCGCGCTATTGGCGACGATTTGGCACGAACCGTCAGCATAGGCGAGCGGCAAGGTGGTCAACAGGGTGGCAGCTAAGGTGGCAGATAAGGTGGCGAGCAGGGCGGCGGAACGAATCATAGATTGGTGTCGTCTTTGAAAAAAAGGTGAAAGTGGAAATGCAGTTATCTTGCGTGAAATAACTGCTAAAAGAGATGCTTCTTGCGTGAACATACGCTAAATTTGCGACCGCAAGATGACTTGGGCGGCAGTGTAGCAGCGTCAAACGCTTAGGTGTTGAGGATGGAATCTAGCGCGTTAGCTTGAAAAATGCGGCGAAGTATGGGCGGGATTGCCGTTGGGAAAATTTATGAGTGGATGCGATTGGGCGCACAGCGTGCGCAACACCTCATTGCTCGCCGTGCAGCACGATCTGATTGCGCCCTAAGCGTTTCGCTTCGTATAGCGCGCGGTCGGCTGCGCCAATCAATTGCGAAGTTTCGAGATGATGTTCTGGTATCCGCATGGCGACGCCTATGCTGACGGTGACGATTTTTGCCGGGTTTTTCGATTGCTCATGCTCGATCGCCATCGCCTCGACTTTTTGCCGCATTGTTTCGGCGATCAAACAGGCGCTGTCAGCACGGTTTTCCGGCAAGATTACGGCAAATTCCTCGCCGCCATAGCGTGCTACTAAATCGGCTGGGCGATGTAAAACCGAAGAAAGCGCCGCCGCGACTTGGATCAAGCAATCATCGCCGCGTTGATGGCCGTAATGATCGTTGTAGGCTTTGAAGTAGTCGATATCGATCATCAACAGCGACATCGCGCCATTCGTGCGTTTTGCGCGGCGCAGTTCTTTTTCGATGTTGACATCAAAATGGCGTCGATTAGCGATACCCGTCAAGCCGTCGGAGAAGGTTTGCGAGCGCAATACCAGCGCCTGTTCGCGCAATAGGCGTTCGCGCGCTACCGCAATCGAGACGTCGGTAATTTGAATCAAGCATTGCCGGGTGGGGGCATCGGTTTCAATCGGAATCACCGCAACCGCTTGTTGCAAGCGTTGGCCGTCGTTTTCTTTTGCGCTTTGGGAATACAGCGGGAACGGCGCTTTATTCAGGGTTTGTGATAAAAGCGAAGGGAAATTATCGCGTAGTGCTTGATGGATCGCCATCTCCACCCGTGAATTTTTCAATTCAGGGTAAATTTCAAACAAATCTTTTCCGAGGATGTCGCTGGCGGGCAGTTCTGAATGTTTTTCCATCCAGTGATTCCACAGCATGACACGATGCGTAGAATCGAGCACAACCGTGCCGATATTAATGGCTTGCAAAACACTGTCGGCGATAGTGGGCCGATTCTGGTACCGATGTGATATACCGGTAGCGAACCTTGTAATTCTTGGCCGAAAATATTGGCTAGCGTGCCGACGCAAGAGTTCAAAATGATATTGCCGATCTCGCTCATGGCTTCCTGCTCCATGTCGGTCAGCTCTTTCAGCGGCACCGTTTCGCCTACCATTAGGCGTACGATTTCTAGGCTTTTATCTTCGGGGAACATCAAGATCGCTTCCGTTGTGAAAGCACCTTGATAATGTTGGCTAACGCCGCAAATGCGACGTGTTTCATTATTGTTGCCGACCAGCATGGAGGCAGCGTCCAGTCGATTCAAAAAGCGAATCGACGGCACCGACATCGTGACCTCTTCATTCACAATGCCGCTCATCGACGCGGCTGCGTGGCCGACGCCGATATTAAATATCTCGACCAAAGCGTCGTGCTGGAGTTCGCTTAGGTTGAACATAATTAGGCTTCCAAGCCGTCAAGCAAGGCATGAATGCGGTGTTCGGTGACGGGCTTTTCGACAAAGCCGACCCCTAAAGCTGTCGCGCGGTTGCGGGTGGCATCTTGCACGTTGGCGGTGAGCATCGCAATGCGGACATCTGGCAACATTTGGCGTAATTTCTCAGCGGCAGCTAAGCCGCCCATGCCGGGCATATTGACGTCTAACAAAATCAAGACAGGTGTGAAGTTTTGCACTTTTTCAATCGCCTCTTCACCAGTGCCTGCTTCTTCGATTTGCCAGTCTGGTCGGGCCGACAAAACAAACTGCCGCGACATCATGCGTGAGACGCGACTGTCATCTACAATTAGTGCCGTTTTAATATTATTCATGCGATTGAAATTCCCGCTGGCTAGGTATCCAAATACAGCACGATCAAGCTGTGAGAAACGCTATTTTCACGGCGTTTTGCGAGTAATGCTCAAAGTGGTGCTCAACTAAGCGGCATCCTCGTCACCCTCCACCATTTCTCCCAGCCTGCAGTGCGGTCAGTGTTTGTACAGTCTGGCGAAACACGATTCACTGTGGGCTCACCCTCCCGCCCGCTACATTTTCGAACTTCCTCGGATGCGACGGATTGCCTTACGGCTTGCGTGAAAGCGAGTCTAACATTTTCTTGATAGTTCTGGAAACGGTTTGCAAGGTCCTTGCGCTGTCGTGGCTCGATTCTGACCCGATTCTGACTCGATTGTGACTGGAGTTAAATCAGAATATTGCTTGTGTGGCGTCGTTGTGGTGATGTTATGGTGATTCGTTGCAGCCATTCGTTGCGAACGCGTGTTAAGTGCAGAGAAACAGCCAGCATGACGAGGTGATCTTGTAAAATAGGCCAATTATTTTTTTGGTGGATGCCATGACTCAAGACGAATTAAAACAAGCGGTGGCTGTTGCCGCCATTGCCTATGTAGTTGAGAATGAAATAGTTGGCGTGGGGACTGGTTCCACCGCCAATTTTTTTATTGATGAATTGGCAAAAATGAAAGATAAAATCAAAGGCGCGGTAGCGTCTTCTGAAGCAACTGCCGCACGTTTGCGTGGCCACGGCATCACCGTGTTGGATTTGAACGAAGTCGCAGTATGCCCGTGTATATCGACGGCGCGGATGAAATCAATCATCAAGGCGCGATGATCAAAGGGGGCGGTGCCGCTTTAACCCGAGAAAAAATTGTTGCCTCGGTTGCCCAGAAATTTGTGTGCATCGCTGATGGTTCGAAGTTGGTGGAGACGCTAGGCAAGTTTCCTTTGCCAGTCGAAGTCATTCCAATGGCACAGGCCGTCGCTATGCGTAAGCTGGCGCAATTGGGCGGGCAGCCCACGCTACGCATGAAAGGCGAAGCGCCGCTGGTGACTGATAATGGCTGCTATATCATCGACGTCGCAGGTTTGCAGATTACCGATCCAGCGCGCTTGGAGCAGGATATCAATAACATCGTTGGCGTTGTTACCGTCGGCCTGTTTGCGCGCCAAGGCGCAGATGTGTGCTTGCTTGGGACAGCCGACGGTGTGAAGACCTTACAATTTCCCACCCGATAGGAGAGTAAAAATGAAACGATCCCCCATTTTCGGATTTTTGCTACAGCTTATCGTTGGTTTGTGCATCGGCAATCTAGCCTACGCGCAAGGCAGTCGCGAGTGCGCCAGTCGCTCCGCCTGCACCAGCGGTACCAGTTGCGCCTGCTGTGCGGCCAGCGCCAGTCGCCCCGGTTGCGAAAGCCAATCCGCCTGTCGTGGTGGCGCCAGTTGCGCCAACTGCCCCGGTAGCGCCAGCGGCTCCGGTTGCAGTGCGGCCAGCCCCGCCAGCTCCACCAGCCCCACCAGCTCCACCGAGCGCGCCGGCGGCACGGGTTGAAACAGTGCAGGCTGTCATCAGCCCAGCGCCAGCACCAGTTTATGCAAGACCAGCGCAACGCTTATCGCCTACTGAATTCAAGCCAGGTGTGTCATCGGTGACGGTGGAAAATCTTGCGAAAAAAGTGGGTTGCCGTGGTGGCTTGGGTGCGTCTTTGGTGACGGAGAAAGGCCCCGTCGAACTCTATCAAATGGCCTGCGATAACGGCACGCTCTTCCAAGCGCGTTGTGAATTGCGGCAGTGTAAGCAAATCTAATCTGCAGTCTCAGGTAGCGTGCTGCAATAGCGCGCTACCTAGCTTTCCCCTCCCGCATTTCTGCCTCCCATTTTCTACATTGCGACGTTTGTTGGTGATACGCAAAATTGCCCACAAGCGATTTTTTGCGCATGATCTAATGCCGCGCTCTCTCACTCAATTCAACCGCATCTTGCGCTTGCTTAAACGAGCTGCGTCAGACATTTTTGTTGCATGTTTTGTTGTTTTTTTTGTCGATTTGAAACGCGTTGTGTGTCCCTTTTTTGAGGATTGCTGTAAGTTTTTTCTCTATGTTTAGCAGGAGAATATTTCCACTTCATTGCATTGCGGAAAACAAATTAGAGGTGTGCATCTAATGCAATTTCATAATGCTTGAAAGATTTCTCAGGTTTAATGAGCACACAAAAAAAGTCGGAACAAAACCGACGAAAAAACCTTTTCCACAAAAATCTCCAAGGGAATAACCACATGAAATCCGTTTTAAAAATGGGTGTGCTTGCGCTCGCCCTAGGCACCGCTTTGCCTGCGTTTTCCTTCCAACAAGAAACCCACCGTCGCATCGCGATGGATGCGGTTGCCTTCATGAAAAACAATCCCGACAAAACCAATTACAACAAATTGGTGACAGGCTTGAGCAAGGCGGGTTTGACGGTCGATCAATTCGCCACTGCAATGGGCCAAGGCGCATACGACGTCGATGATTTCGCTGATACCTATCTGTGCGGCGCAGTGACAGGTAGCTGTGTGTTAGCGCCATTGTGGGGGCTAGGTAAAGGCATCGTGAATTACACCTCGTACTGGCATTTTCAAAATCACACTGCTGGTGCCGATGTGCATGGCAATCCATTTGGCGGCTACAACTATGCCAAGCTGACGGTGGCAGGGGATATCGATAATCTGGCCTCCGCTTGGTTGTACGGCGATTACCTCGATGATGGTGCCGGTGGTTTGCATGGTTGGTTTGGTGACTCCAGCAAATACAATAGTTTTGGCGTGACCGAAGCGCATTATCGTCATGGTGGCTATTCCACTTCCGATCAATATGCTGATTTTGAAAAAGCACCGTTTCAGCCGATTGATAATTTGGGACAGTACTGGTTTAACCAATTTCTCGCCAATCCAAGCTTGCAAAGTTTAGGCTTTGTGATGCATACCACCGACATCCTTCAACCGCATCACACTTGGACCACTTCGGCCCGCAATCACTCTGGCTGGGAACAATGGGTGAACGATGCCTATTACAGCCAAAACCTGAATGACGCCGCTTTGGTGAACGCCGCGTTGGCAGATTTCACGCCTGTCCCTGCCAGCAGCAATGATATCCGTCCCCTATTGACGCAAGGCGGTACCTACTCATATCGCGTCGGCGGCATTGTGCTTTCTTCTACCGATCAAAACGACCGCGTACGTGTCGCCAAACAAGTGGTACCACATGCGATTGCGATGGTGGTGCATGTCTTGAATCGTGCCGCCGAGCGTCTCTCGAATTAATTGCATGCGATGGCGTAATTCAATTCATTGAATGATTTTGTTTATGCGCAGCGACCTCTTCTCTCAGCTGATGAGGCTGTTGCGAAAGGTGTGGTGGTTTTTCGTAGGGTGGGCACAAGTTGCCCACGGCAGTGAATCTTGTTCTTTGCAATATTGTTTGGTTAATTCGAGTCGCTCAACATCCCGAGTTACGCCAAAATCTTTGCTTTTACGACGTTTCAAATCCGTGGGCAAACGAGTTGCCCACCCTACCACATCGTTTTGCTTTTCTCGACAACCTCACGCGAGGGGAAGAGGGCAGACTGCGCCCCATTTTGTTCATTGTCGCTATCTCGGTTTTGACACGGTAGCGCTAACACTGGTCATGGAATAAATTTTTGTAGCAAAACCCGTAGCACCTGTTCGTCGTCCCACAACACACCAAGGAAATAGTCATGCAAGTTTTTTTGAAAAAGACCGCACATGTTCTCGTTTTGGCTGGTCTGGTAACGGCTTTACCCGCTTCTGCATTTCAGCAAGAAACCCATCGTCGGATCGCGATCGATGCAGTGAATTTTATGAAAAATAATCCTAGCATCACCAACTATGCCAAGCTCTCTGCTGGCTTAGCAAAAGCTGGGATTACGGTAGAACAGTTTGCAACGGCAATGGGGCAGGGCGCCTATGACGTCGATGATTTCGCTGACACCTATTTGTGCGGCGCCACCACCGGTAGCTGCGTGCTGGCACCCGTCTGGGGTTTGGGCAAGGGCATCGTCAATTACACGTCCTATTGGCATTTCCAAAATCACACAGCAGGTGCTGACGTGCATGGCAATCCATTTGGTGGCTATAACTACGCCAAGCTAACCGTCGCTGGCGACATCGATAATCTCGCCGCAACTTGGTTAGTGGGCGACTATTTGGATGACGGCCCTGGCGGCCAAAAAGGCTGGTTTGGTGATTCGAGCAAATACAACTCGTTTGGCGTGACGGAAGCGCATTACCGTCATGGCGGCTATTCGACATCTGATCAATACGCCGATTTTGAAAAAGCACCATTTCAACCGATTGACAATTTGGGACAGTACTGGTTCAACCAGTTTCTGGCGAACCCAAGTATCCAAAGTCTAGGCTTTGTGATGCACACCACCGATTTGCTGCAACCGCATCACACCTGGACCACCTCCGCCAAAAATCACTCCGGTTGGGAACAATGGGTGAACGACGTCTATTACTCGCAAGATTTGAATAATAGCGCTGCCGTGAAAGCGGCTTTGGCTGATTTCACCCCAGTCGCGCCGACCGTAGCGCGTTAGCGGACCCGCAATTGGCGGCGCGCGTCAATGGCGTGCCTATCCAGCGCCTCTCGCTAGATGTGCTGGCACGCATGGCGCAGATGGAAGACCCCAAAATTTCGCGCACTGTGGTGTTGGAATCTATCATCGCCAATCGTTTATTAGCAAAAGCAGGGGAAGCGCAAATCCAAGAATTCGATTTGCGCGCGCAAGGCAAGCGCGTCGCGTTTGCGCGCGAGGTGCAATTGGATGATCAAGTCAGCGGCCATTTGCGCACCGTATTTCGCGATGAAATCGAAGCTGAGATTAAGAAATTGCCTGGCGCGAATCTCGATAGCGTAGTGCTGGAACAAGCCAAAATCGACAGCGCCCAGCTAGATCAAGTATTTGGCCCACGTAGTCGCATTTTGCTCGACTACAACTTGAATGCCGAACAATTGGAGCGCGCGAAACAAGTACTGGTGCTGCGTAGTAGCTTGAAGCAAGGCGCTAGTGTGACGCTATACGACGTCTATCGCCGCCAAAACGTGCAAGGTCGGCTCGAATTCTTTAATCGCAATCTCGACTTTATCCGCCAGCAAGCGATGCTATATATCGCCAATTTGTATGTGCAAGACTGGGCGACCAAGCGCTTTGGCGCAGCCGCGGTGCAGGATTTACGGCAAACGCTAGCCGATCAGGTTGATGTGCGCAGCTTAATGGCCTTGCATGGCATAGGTGCCGATATCGACGCTGAGAGTCAACTCGTCAATCAACTGGCTAAGCGCATTACGCCAGAAGAAGTGCAGGCTTACTATGCCGCGCACAAAGAAGAATTCAAACGCATCGAATGGGTGAAAGCGCGCCACATACGTTTGGCTGATGAAGCGAAAGCGAACGAGGTCGTCGCCTTAGCGGCCAAAGGCGGTGAATTTGCTAAGCTAGCGCAACAATATTCGATTGCGCGTGACGCTAAACAAGGTGGTGATTTAGGCATCATCAAACACCAAGGCAAATTAAGCTGGTTGGCGGAACTGGCATTCATGCAAGAAGAGGGCAAGGTGTCACCACCATTTCGCGCCGCTGTCGGGCCGAAAGAAGAGGCGTATTGGGAAGTCGTGTTAGTCGAGAAAAAGCAAGAAGGTTTTCAAGATGTGAATTCAGAATCGGTGCGCTATTTGGCAGGACGCGCCATCGCCCAGGAGAAAGCGGCAAAGCAAATCACGAGCTTGCGCGAGCAATTATTGAAAAGTGCGAAAGTAGAAGTCAATCGCTCCGCGCTAGAGTTGCCGCCAGCAGCGCATCGTACTAGTGGAAAGGCACGCTAATGAAAAAGCTTCCTATTATTGCGGCGCTGGCGGTGTTTGGTATCGCGTTATTTTTTGCCTGGCCACAGGCAGAGCAAGAGCGTGTGACTAGCACGCAGGCTAGTAGCGCCGCCTTGTCGGCGCCGGATGCGGCGCTTGCAGCGCAAAGCACTTGGCCCCCGGCCTCGCCTTATGCTGGGCTAGAAGTGAAACGGGTGCCGATTGCTGTGGTGAATCAAGATAAATCAGCCGCGCTCAGCTTGATGGAAACCCGCAACGGCGATCCACGCACGCCGCCGATACAACGTAGCGAACAAGGTGAGCAACCAAACGCGGCAGAGTTAGCTGATCCTAAGCTATATCAACAGTACGAAGTGCGGCAAAACTTGAAGCTGTATGCCGCTTTTGTCGATGCTGCCAAAAACGAAGTGCCACGTTTGCGCGCCGATATTGAGCGCGGCAAGCAAATGGGCATTGCGCCAGAAAAAATCGCCAAAGTAGAGGAAAAAGCGCGGCGGATTGAGGCGATGCAAATGCAATTGCTGAAGGAACATCCAGAATTGCAGAGGTAGGTTTGGTCAGCGTTTGACAGCTAGTGCTTGATTTGTTTGAGGCTGTCGCGAAACGAGCTGTTGCTTTTCGTAGGGTGGGCAAGTTGCCCACCAAAACGCTGATCATCCTCAGCATTCATATTGGCTTAGATCATCTTACGACGTGTTTCTCTCAATTGTTGGGCGGTACAGTTGCACACTTTTGGTGGGCGAGTCGCCCGGAAGACGACGAGCGGCATGCCGCTCACCCATACGTTTTCCACTTTCGCGACAGCCTCTTGCGGGAGAGGGCAGGGGTGAAGCGGAGACGACTTGCCATCCGCTTGGTTGAGCAAAAAATAACCATTTTTTCGCTGAAGATGGCTGCTTGTCGCCGAATTTTGCGCTAAAAATAGTTTTGCGACAGCCTCGTTTGAAGTGGCGGCCGTTTTGTCGGCAATTGTTCCCTACGGCTGCGCGCAAGAGTCGCTTTGGATGGGATCTTGACTATGTTTCCGTTTGGCGAGTTTTTGAAAGCTATGATATATTTCTTGCCCTGTTTTGAAGCAATTTCAAGACGCTATAGCAACTTGGCCTAGCTCCCTCCCTCTTCTGGCTAGAGCCTCATTCCCTCCTGAAATTCCCTGTAATTTCCCGCATTATCGGGCAAAAGCCAAGCGTGCTTCTATGCTTTAGCCTTTTTCTTGCGTGCAACCAGAAGCCTGCTATGTGCAAGTGGATGATTTGCTTTTGCTCTATATGTGTCCCCCATCGATTGCCGCATGCTGTGGATCTCAGTCCGTAGTATGTCTGTCCCTACATTAACTCAATTTTTCGCAACAATCTGCGTTTAAGGCTATCGCTTCAAACGCTGTTCACGCTCGCCCCTTTGGTCTGCACCTTTGTGCAGAAAAGTGCGGCAGCTTTTGACAATTTATCCGATGGAGTTTTCATGATTTTTGCTTTTAACCGTAGCTTGCCCCGGTTTGCTGGTGTGTCCCTGCTAGCGCTTAGCGCATTGTTCACTTCTGCGCATAGCGCCGCTGCTGATTGCTATGTAGTGCCAAGTGAAAAAACGATTTCTTTGCAAACTAGTGGCACGTTTCGCGTTTATGCCTATGGTGTTGCGGGTGCTTCTAGCATGAGTTTTCCGACTTGGGCGGAAGCGAATGGTCAAGATGATTTGGTGTGGTACGCGGGCGTGAATGATGGCGGTGGCGTCTGGCATGCCGATATCAATCTTGCTAACCACAAAGCCAATAGCCCGCAATATGGGAATTTCTTAACGCATGCCTACATCAAAGATGCGCAAGGTGTGCAAACTATGTGCGGCGGCACGACTTGGCAACGCAAGCAAATCACCGGGCCAGCCACTTGCAGTTCGCTCAAATTAAATGTCGCCAATCGCAATGAAGTTGCTGCCGCAAATGGCTATTTGCGCATCTACGCCAAGGGTGTCAAAAATGCCGTCGGCCTGAGTTTCCCAACGTGGAGCCAAGTCAATGGACAAGACGATCTCGTTTGGTATCAAGGGGTTTATGATCGTACCGAGAGCGATGGCACAGAAACCTGGCACGTCGATGTCAATCTCGAAAATCATAAAGCAGGCAATCCACAATACGGCACCTTTTCAACGCACGCCTATGTGCAGGACGTGAAGGGAAGTGCGGCGATATGCACTGGCATTGACTACAACGTCACGCCGCCGACCTGCAATGCCAATTCACCAGAAGCGCAGATCTACATCATCGCCGGGCAATCGAATGCCCTTGGTCTGGGCAAGATTTCTGAAATGCCAACCAGCAATTACCCAGTCGATTATGCGTTCTCGATGAATTTCCCCGATCGTTCATTGATGGGAGCGTTTGACAATGCGCAGCAAGCAAGTCGATGGGCGTATGGTGCCAATGCCATTGTTGCCGCGAATTATTCGGGTGATCGCAGCAATTTATTTGGGCCTGAAGTGTCAATTGCACGCACCTTACGCGCACGCGGCATCAGCAATTTCTTTATTTTTAAAGCAGCGGTAGGTGGTAGTACGCTGGCGCCCGTGGTTGATCCTTGGCCATATCGCGGATTGAAATCGTGGTTGGCGAAGGGAGAACATGGCATTTATGACTCTTTCATCAGCGAAATATCGATGGCAAGCGAAGAAATTTGCCGCAGTGGTCGTCGTCCGGTCGTCAAAGCGCTGTATTGGATGCAGGGCGAAGGTGACGCCATGATAGGCCAAGGCTCGCAATACTATGCAAATCTCAAGAAATTTATTGATCAAGTGAACGCTGAAAAAGTGTTGGGGACAGGTTTTCCGATTGTGATTGGCAAGATTAAAAATTTGAATCACATCAATTCGGCAGTTGGCGACCAATCGGAGTTAGTGCGTAAAGCGCAACAAAATTTGAATGGCTATCTTGGTCGCGTCAGAGTCTTTGACACGCAAGATTTGAGCGTGATTCCGAACGATCAAGTGCACTACGATGCTGCTGGCCAAGTTGAATTAGGTAATCGTTTTGTGAATAACTAAGCCGTATTCCTTGCACTCCTTTTTGGGGGACGCATTCACTGTGCATGAAATGTGTCCCTATTCTCTGTACATTTTTTATTTCCCACATGAAGTCAATCAAAAATTTTTCTATTCGCGACTTTGGCAAGGTCGCATTGAGCGCATTGAGTTTGCTCAGCATGCTTGCATTGAACCATAGCGCGTACGCTGGTATTAGCGATGGCTATGTCCCCCCTAGCGGTAAGCAGGGTGTCGCCGATTTTTATTATGATGGCACGGCAAGTTATCAAAATGCCCGTTACGCCTTCTTCAATAGCAAAGGCATCAAAACCAAAATCTATAATATTTGGTGGAAGGATTTGGAATCGAGAGCGGCGGATTTTCCTTCTAAAACTAATTTATATAACTTTATTTAATCTAATTTTACGCATGGTTAAGTTTATATTGATTGTCGAAATCGCCTCAGAATTTTCAATTGTATTTTGGATTTGGGCACCCATCGCTTGTCCCGCGGGCTTGCAATTGATACCGGCAAATGAAGCGCAGCGCGCGGCGGCTGGCTACAAGCGTTTCCGTTGCCTCGCTACCGCCGAAATCCAAAAATGGGACAGCTTATTTCAACGCGACCAAAGTAATGGCATTCAAACGGCAGCCGTTTTGTGGTCGGCACCTAGTCGCTATCAAAATCCGGCATGTCAGGGCGGCAACTGGGCAGGCGGTTTGATGAAAGATGGCTGTGTCCCCAACGATGGGGCGATGGATGATTTTGAAGATTATGTCAATTTCCTCGCGCAACGTTATTCGGGCAAAACGGGCAATGGCAAAATTTCTTCCTATGCCGTGTGGAATGAGGTGGCAAGCTCATTATGGTTTGACTATAGCCCGACCGTGCCACGTTATAGCGCAACGCAAGATAAGCAAGCATGGGCAAATGTGTATGCGCCTGTGGTAGCGCGTAAATATGGTGACATGCTCAGGCGCGCAAACAATGCTATCGCGCGGCAAACGTCTAGCGTAATGATGTACGCCAGTTTCGATATGCTATGGCAAGTACCGGCAGGGGAGGATTCACACGTCGGCACGAAAAATGTGTTGGATAAACTATGGGCAGAAATTGGCACCAGCGTTGATTGGGGCGTGGCGATTCACCCCTATGGTGATCCGGTGGAAGCTAGCGGCGACAACATCAATTTCCAAAACGTCATAAATTTGGCGAATTATCAACGGCAGCAACTGAGTCAATTGGGCGTTGCTGATCCTGCTAGCAAAGCACAAATGAAAATCGTCGCTAGCGAGCAAGGTTGGCAGCGCAGCGAGAGCGTGCCAGTGCAGGCGCGCAATATTTGTGAAGCGCAATTCATCTCGGCCCGTAACCCGGCATTGCTATGGCAAACGCATAATTATTTTCAAGAAATTCCCGCTGAAGCAAATCATCCAACCACCTTTGGCCTCGTGCCATTTGCGGCTGGTTTAGCGCTCGATAGCGGTGCGCAAATGCCGACCTTGCAGGCTTATGGCGCTACTGGTGCTGCCAACTGGGAAAAAAACGATAGCCATTATTGCTGCACCCAATTCAATTTAGGCTGCGCTACGGCACGCCCTTATCAAGCGGGCAGTGCGAATTCGAATAGCATCTTGCAAGGTTGGCCGATCAACAATGTGATCGATCGCAATCGCGCGACGATTTATAGCTCGAATGCCTACACATCGGGCAGCAATAGCGGCGTGTTTGTATTGGCGTATTTGCCAGCTCGCGCAGAAGGTGCTTATGTGGTGGGCAGTGTAAAAATCGCGGCGCGCATGGTCAATGGTCAGCCAGTGGCATTTCCGGCGCGCTATCGCTTGAACCTGACGAATGCCAATAACACGGCGTGGGTGGATATTGGTTCATTCACCACTCAGCCGGATGCAAACGGTATCGTGACCA
This sequence comes from Burkholderiales bacterium, assembly GCA_016197345.1. GTDB lineage: Bacteria > Pseudomonadota > Gammaproteobacteria > Burkholderiales > Burkholderiaceae_D > JACPVY01. Next base: position 6,937 of record JACPVY010000128.1, on the reverse strand, counting down.
TCAATTTGCCGCGTTTGATGCGCACCCATGGTTTGATGCTCGCAGCAGATGAGCTGACGAAAGATGCACCGAATGGTCAGTATTATTTGCAATTGGCAGATATTGAAATGTGGCCAACGGCGGCTATCGCAACACCTGTGCCCACACCAGTCACTAGCTATGATTTTTCCAACGTGGTCGCCAATAACATTTTGCCCGGCTGGGATGTGAAAAATTTGATCGACCACAATCCGGCTAGCGTGTATAGCTCCAACGCTTTTCCAAGCGCCAACAATTCTGGTGTGAATGGCCCGACCTATGTCGCAGCCTGGTTGAAAGCAGGACCGTTGCCAGTATCGAAAGTGAAATTGGTGGCACGTATGGCCAATGGCCGGGCATTGGGCTTTCCGGTGCGGTATCACATCTATTTGACCAATGCACAAAATTCGGCTTGGCTATATCAAGGTGAATTTGGCGTACAAGCCGATAGCACGGGTAAGGCGGTGATTAATTTGCCAACGACAGTGCAAACCTATGGTGTGCAAATCGTACCTAGCCAAATTGGCACAGATGATAACGGTGGCTATTATTTCCAGCTAGCGGATATTGAATTGATGCCGTAGAGGTTGTCGCGAAAGGCGGGGGCTTTTCGTACGGGCGGACATCATGTTGTCCGTCAATATTCAGGTACAAGCCCACCGTTTTTGATTGTTAAAATTCTTTTAGAAGAATTTCTATTTGATTTATTGCCAAAAAAGTCATTTAAAAGATCATCGGCAATGGTGGGCAACTTGCCCACCCTACATAACTTCTTTGCCTAGCGCCGGAAAGTTGGCGCTAGTAGGGAGGGCGACCATGCGACGGGCTGTATGCAGCCCGTCCACCCTGAATAATTACTCATCCGTCGGCGGCACATAGCCCGCCGCAGCATCGGCACCTTCGCCGAAAAAGTGATTTTCCATTTGCGTCGCCAAATATTTGCGGGCGCGCGCATCGGCCAAGTTCAGGCGGTTTTCATTGACCAACATCGTTTGATGTTTCAGCCAAGCTGCCCACGCTTCTTTCGAGACATTTTCAAAAATCTTCTTGCCCAATTCACCAGGGTAGGTTGGGGTATCCAAGCCTTCGGCTTCTTTATTCAATTTAATGCAATGCACCATACGGGCCATGTGATTCTCCTGTTATTTCAATATGTCAATAATGCGAGGTTTTAAAGATTCTTGATCAACACCTGCGATTTTCGCTGCCAGTTATACATGTGTTGGCGGTCTTTCGGTAAATCATCGACGTTTGCGTGCACAAATCCACGTTTTAAGAACCAATGTGCGGTGCGCGTCGTCAGCACAAAGAGTTTGGTGAAACCGCGTGCACGGGCGCGATTTTCCATGTGCTTGAGTAATCTTTCGCCATCACCTTGTGCTTGCGCTTCGGGGTTGACGGTGAGGCAAGCCATTTCGGCCATTTTTTCTTCATCGAATGGGTAGAGCGCAGCGCAGCCAAAAATCACTTGGTCATGCTCAATCACGGAGAAATAATCAATTTCGCGTTCGATTAATTCGCGACCACGTTTGACTAGCGTGCCATCGGCTTCTAGCGGCTCGATCAATTTGATAATGCCGCCCACATCTTCAATCGTCGCTTCGCGCAAGCTTTCCAGATTTTCATGGCTGATCATCGTACCCACGCCATCATGGGTAAATAGCTCTAGCAGTGCCGAACCATCCATTGCAAACGGTACGATGTGGGCGCGTGGTACGCCGTTATTGCAGGCTTTGACTGCATGCTGTAGGTAAAACGTTGTATCGTGCGGTAAAAAGCCCGCTTGTAGCACCGCTTGCGCTTGGTGGGATGACAGTTCGTGAATCTCGGTGCCGCCAGCGTCGGTCATCATCGCCGTTTCCGTGATGAAAATGAGCTTATCTGCATGCAATGCGATTGCAGCGGTGACTGCGACATCTTCCATCGTCAAATTGAATGCTTCACCCGTTGGCGAAAACCCGAGAGGGGATAACAGCACCAAGCTCCCTGCGGCCAAAATCTGATGTATCGTTTCGGCAGCGACTTTACGGGTAATCCCAGTCAGTTCAAAGTCGATGCCATCAATCACGCCTAATGGTCTTGCGGTAATAAAATTGCCAGAAATAATACGAATCGCGGCATGTGCCATCGGCGTATTCGGCAAACCTTGGCTAAAAGCGGCTTCAATATCCAAGCGCAATTCGCCCGCGGCTTCTTTCGCGCATTCCATTGCGGCAATATCGGTAATGCGCACGCCGTTTTTAAAGCGCCCGGCGACTTTTCGCAGTGCTAATTGCTCAGCTACCTGTGGCCTAGAGCCGTGAACAATCACGATCTTGATGCCAAGTGCATGCAAAAGTGAGAGATCATGCGCTAAAACGGGAAGTGCACCCGCAATCACCAGTTCGCCGGGAAAGGCAACGACAAAGGTCTTGTTGCGGAATGCGTGAATATAGGGCGCTACGGAGCGCAGCCAGTGAACGAATTGAGTGGGATTTTCCATAGCTCGGATTATAATTCCTGCGCCACAATTACGCCCAAATCCAAAGAAAAAACAATGTCAGATGTGAATAAACCGGTGAAAAAGCCGGCGCTGCCCAAGGCAGTCGAGAACAATAAACCCGCGCCTAGCCAAAAGCGTGCTGCGCTACCACCAGTTGCAGCGGCAAAAACAGCGGCGCCGCGCTCAGCGCTAGCACAGCAATTAGCCCAATTAAAGACACCCGCTCAGCCAGCCACGGCCAAGCCAGTACCGAATAAACCACACACTAAGCCACACGCCGCCGCCAAGCCTGAGCGCATCGCGAAACCGCGCAATCCCTTGCCGGAGCTGACATTTCCCGAAGAATTACCCGTTTCTAGCCGCCGCCAAGACATTGCCGATGCCTTGCAAAAGCACCAAGTGATCATTGTTTGTGGTGAAACAGGTTCCGGTAAAACCTAGGCAGCCCTTTAGGCGAACATGTCGGCTTTAAAGTGCGTTTTACCGACACTTTAAGCGACGGTGCTAGCGTGAAGCTGATGACGGATGGGATTTTGCTGGCCGAAACCCAAACCGATCCCTTGCTGCGCGCTTACGACACCATCATCATCGACGAAGCGCACGAACGCAGCCTGAATATCGACTTTTTGCTCGGTTATTTAAAGCAGATACTGCCGAAACGCCGCGATTTAAAAATCATCATCACTTCGGCAACGATTGATGCCGACCGTTTTGCCCGCCATTTTGCGCAAGGTGATAAGCCTGCGCCTGTGATTGAAGTTTCTGGTCGCTTGTATAGCGTCGAAGTGCGCTATCGGCCAATTGATGCAGGTTTAGTGGAAATGCCGGGTAAGCCTGACGCGAAACCCAATGCCGCCCAAACGGCGCGCGAGAAACGCGATTTGATGGATGGCGTGGTCGATGCGGTCGAAGAGTTGTCCCGTATCGGTTCGGGCGATGTGCTGGTGTTTTTGCCCGGTGAGCGCGAAATTCGCGATGCCGCTGAAGCGCTACGCAAACATCATCCACCGCATGTTGAGATTTTGCCGCTGTTCGCTCGCCTCTCGGCGCAGGAGCAAGAGCGCGTCTTCAAAACCTCGAATGCGCGCCGCATTGTGTTAGCAACAAATGTGGCCGAAACCTCGCTCACGGTGCCGGGCATACGCTATGTGGTCGATGCGGGGCTAGCGCGGGTGAAGCGCTATAGCTATCGCAATAAAGTGGAACAGTTGCAGATCGAGCCGATCGCACAATCGGCGGCGAACCAGCGCGCCGGGCGTTGCGGACGGGTCGCGAATGGCGTTTGTGTGCGCCTGTATGAAGAGCTGGATTACAACCAGCGGCCAAAATTCACCGAACCCGAAATTTTGCGTTCATCGCTTGCTGCTGTCATTTTGCGGATGAAATCGCTGAAGTTGACAGCAATTTAGGAATTCCCCTTCATCGAAGCACCGCCGGGGCGAGCGATTGCCGATGGCTATCAATTACTGCAAGAATTAGGCGCGCTAGACGAATCGAACCAATTGACACCATTAGGCCATCAATTGGCGAAGTTACCGCTTGATCCGCGCGTTGGTCGGATGATTTTGGCTGCGGTCGATAATGTTTGTTTGACGGAAGTATTGATTATCGCCGCGGCGCTCTCGGTGCAAGATCCGCGTGATAGGCCGTTGGAAGCGCAAGGCGCGGCCGATGAAGCGCACAAAAAATTTGCCGACGAAAAATCGGAATTCAACAGTTATCTGAAAATCTGGAAATGGTTTGAAGAGGCGGTTGCGCATAAAAAATCAAATCGCTTATTGCAAGAATCTTGCCGTAGCAATTTCTTATCGCAACTGCGCTTGCGCGAATGGCGCGATGTACATAGCCAATTGCTGACGATTGTGAAAGAGCAGGGCTGGCGTTTAAATGAAACCCCAGCGACTTACGATAATTTGCACCTCGCCTTGCTGACGGGTTTGCTCGGCAATATTGGCTACAAAGCTGATGACGAGCCACATTACCTCGGTGCGCGCGGGATTAAATTCCATATCTGGCCCGGTTCTACGCTGTCGAAAAAAGCCGGGCGGTGGGTGATGGCGGCGGAGTTGGTCGACACCACGCGCTTGTATGCGCGTTGCGTGGCGCAAATCCAACCCGAGTGGCTAGAAAAAATCGGTGGTCATTTATTGAGGAAATCTTGGGGTGAACCGCGCTGGGAGAAAAAGCTAGCGCAAGTTTCTGCTAGTGAACGGGCGACGCTGTATGGCTTAGTGGTGTATAGCCAGCGCCGCATCAATTTCGGTTTGCTCAACCCTAGCGCGGCGCGCGATATTTTCATTCGCGAAGGCTTGGTCGGCGCAGAGTTTGAAACGCGTGCCGCTTTCTTTGCGCACAATCAAAAATTGCTGCGTGAAATCGAAAATTTAGAACATAAATCGCGTCGCTTAGACGTATTGGTCGATGATGAATTGATCGTCGCTTTTTATGATCACGCCTTGCCAAAAGATATTTGCAACGGCATTCAATTCGAGAAATGGTATAAGCAGGAAAGCCAAAAAAATCCGCGCTTGCTGTTTTTGAGTAAAGACGAATTGATGCGGCATGAAGCTGCCGGGGTGACGACCGAATTATTCCCGAAAAAGCTGATTGCGAGCGGTCTCGAGTTATTGCTGACCTATCATTTTGAGCCGGGTAGCGTGCGCGATGGCGTGACTTTGACTGTCCCTTTATATGCACTCAATCAACTCTCTAGCCAACGCTGTGAATGGTTGGTGCCGGGCATGTTGAAAGACAAAGTGCATTTGTTGATCAAATCGCTACCGCAGAAATTACGCCGTCATTGCGTGCCGATTCCTGACTATGCGGCGCAATTTTGCCAGCGCATTGCAGATAAATTGGTGTTCGGGCGTGGCCAATTATTGGATGCGATCATTGATGATATTCGCGCACAAACGACGGTTGTAGCGAAGCTAGATGATTTCAAATTGGAGACGCTACCTGCCCATCATTTCATGAATTTCAAAATCATTGATGAGCATGGGCGGCAGTTGGAAATGGGGCGCAATTTAGCGTCTTTGCAAGCGCAATTTGGTGAGCAAGCGCGCGCCAGTTTTCAAAAGATGGCCGAGCAAAGCGTTGGTGTGGTCGTCACTAGCACAGCACCTAGCACGCCACCCAAGCCTAGCTCCGCTCCTGCTAGCGGTGGTCGATTAAGTGCGGCGGGCTTGGCGGGTTTAGCGACCTTGACCGGACAGGAAGTTAGCCCCGCGCTAGCGGCGCGCTTGGTCGAGGCGGAGCCTGCGCCAGTAGCGATGCCAAGCAGCAAAGCGGCGACCACGCATCTGATTGCACACACCAATTTGACGACATGGACTTTTGGCGAATTGCCGGAAATACTCGAAATTGGCCAAGGTAAGCTGACGTTGATCGGTTTTCCTGCACTGGTCGATAAAATCAATTTCTGCGATTTGGAAGTGTTCGATGATCCTAGCGTCGCCGCGCGCGTGCATAGGCAAGGCTTGCGCCGCTTATTTGCCTTGCAATTGAAAGATCAATTAAAAGCACTAGAGAAAAACATTCCCGGTTTGCAGCAAATGGGTATGCAAATGATGGCGCTTGCTAGCCAAGAAGAATTGCGTGCGCAAATCATGCAAACCGCACTCGATTTAGCGTGCTTACAAGATCCTTTGCCCTTAGATGCCGCCAGTTTTGCTAAGCGTAAAGATGAGGGGAAATCGCGGCTAGGTTTGCTATTGAATGAAATTGCGCGCTTATTGGGGCAAATTCTTAGCGAATATCATGGTTTGCCGAAGAAGATGCAAAGTGTGAAGAGCCATAGCGCAGCTTACGACGATATGCAAACGCAGTTGCAAGGCTTGATCCATAAGCGCTTTTTACTCGAAACCGAATACGCGCAGTTGGCGCATTTTCCGCGCTATTTAAAAGCAATCAATGTCCGTATCGAGAAGTTGCGGGCTGATCCGGCGCGTGACGCGGGTTCGCTCGCGCAATGGCTGATTGCGGCAAATCCCTATCGTCGCGCTTTAAAAGCGGCGAACACGCAACAAGATCCACAGATGTTGCAGTATCGGTGGATGTTGGAAGAACTGCGTGTCTCGCTCTTTGCGCAGGAATTACGCACGCCGATGCCGATTTCGGTGAAGCGTTTGCAAAAAGTGTGGGAAAGCATGCAGCGTTAATTTTTGCTAGCGTTGTGCGCGTTGGCCAATGATGCGTAGCGCAGGCAGGTGTCGCGCTCGCATTTGCCCGTGGCTGGGGGCATGATAGCGAAGAGAATTTTAGGGCAGCTAGGTTTTTGGCATTGGCACTGATGTATGCTGGCGTATGCGCTTGTTGGCATTAACTTATCTGTTTTCTGTCTATCGTGTCGTCCTCGTCGTGGGAGTTGGTCATGCGTGAACTATTGGCTCAAGTAGTGCAGATAGCGTTACAAGCGGGAGCTGCAATTCTTACGAT
>JACPVY010000508.1 GCA_016197345.1 Burkholderiales bacterium | reverse complement strand
CCGTGAGCGGAAAACTTTCGGCTGGCGCAGCAATCGGACAAGCCTTCGCCCTGCCCAGCTATTGGATGCTTAACGCTGGCTTTTTCGTTTGTGGCTTCCATGTCGCCTTCCTCGCCACGCATTTACCCGATGTCATTGAAATGTGCGGTTTGCCGACACAGTACGGCGCGTGGTCGCTCGCCATTATCGGCTTATTCAATATTGCAGGCTCGATAGGGATGGGTTGGGCAGTGAGCCATTGGCGCATGAAATCCTTACTGTCCATGGTGTATGGCTTACGGGGTATTGCCGTGCTCTGTTTTTTATTCGCGCCTAAAACCGGGGCTGTGGTGTTAGTGTTCGCGGCCGTGATGGGCTTGACTTATCTCTCCACAGTGCCACCTACCGTGGGCCTGGTCGCCAAGTTTTTTGGCCCGGCGAATATGGCGATGCTATACGGCATCGTGTTGCTAGCGCATCAAGTAGGGGCGTTTTTGGGCGCTTGGTTAGGCGGCAGAATTCGGCAGGCAACGGGAAGCTATGATTGGATGTGGTATCTCGACATTTTGCTGGCGCTAGGCGCAGCCTTAGTGCATTTGCCGATAAAAGAACAACCACTGGTGCGACGTTTGCTCAATGCTTGATAAGCTGTTGGGCAAACACTTTTCCGACGAAGTTACGGATGAAGGAATAGCAATCCAATATCCCAAATGGGCATGTGAACGGCGCTAGCAACGCCCAGAACTGAATAGAACTGGTGGCTAGCGCCGACTTGAGAGTAATCCTGAAGTAAGTCTTATGCAGACTGCGCGTGAACGTGCTTGGCGAAATTATTCAAGATTGCTTGCCAACCTTGTTGCTGTTGTTCGATAGAGTGTTGGGTCTCAGCGTCAAAGCTTACGCGCACTTTCACCCCTTCTGCTTCCGCCAAAAATTCAACTGTCGCGCTGCGATCACCAAAAGAATATTCTAGCAATGCGTGAGGGACGACCTTGGTGTAGGTGCCTGCAAAATCAAAACCAAAGCTGCCATCCTTGGCTTGGTAGTGTGCCAATCCTCAGAAGCAGCATTCCACTGCGTAATATCGCTAGGCGTGGTGTAAGCGCTCCAGACCTTGGCAACAGGCGCTTTTACTAGGGTTTCAACCGAGATTTTTGTCGTCATGATTTACTGAATATTGTAGATGTAGCTGAAGCCTAGGCCGCTAAGATGCGATAACGCATCGCGCGCGGCTAGCGTCAAATTTTTTTCTTGTCGTCAAACACCAATTGCATTTCGACGTGGGGGATGCCCGCTTCTTCAAATTCAGGGCTAGAAGTCGCAAAACCATGCTGCAGATAAAAGGCTTGGGCATGGGTCTGCGCATTGAGCACGACTTTTCTATCGCCGCGCTGTTGTGCTTGCTCCATCAAGGTGCGCAAAATCAAGCCGCCTATGCCGCGTCCACGCGCTTCAGCACGCACCGCCATCCGCCCAACGTGGCCATCTGGCAGCAAGCGGCCTGTCCCTAGTACGCTGCCATCCTGCCTATCATAGACCACGCAATGCAAGCAATACGGGTCCATTTGATCGGTTTCAATTTCTGGCGGTACGTTTTGTTCGGCGACAAATACGGCGTCCCGCACTAGGTGGGCATCGTGTTGCAAGGTGGCCCAGGTGCAACCCATGCCTTGTAAGAAATCCCAATCTTGCTTGGTTTCGACCCCTACTGCGACCGAATAGCGATTCAAGCTGCGCGACAAATTCAAGCAAGAGTTCAAGACGATGCCTAGCGCTTGATTTTCCGCCGCGCCGGCAACAAAACCGCGTTCAATTTTGAGTTCAGAGAATGGGATGCGAGCCAGCATTTGGATGTTTGAATTGCCAGTACCATAGTCATCGACGGACAAGCCAAAACCCTTCATACGCAGACGCGCTAAGCTTTCCCAAAATTGCGGATCGCTCGCCAGTACAGCCGATTCGGTAATTTCCAAAATCACATATTCGGCTTCGACGCCATGGCGCGCAATGCTTTCGCAAATGCGATCAGTAAAACTAGGCTGCGATAAGGACGTCACCGATAAATTCACCGAGACAGCGATAGGGAATTCTTGATCATGCCACGAACGGCAAGCGGCTATCGATTTTTCAATAATCACCCAATTCAGCGCATCGATCACACCGCTATTCTCTAGCGTGCCGATGAAGGCCGACGGTGGCACGATACCATGCACCGGGTGACGCCAGCGCGCAAATGCTTCAGCACCTTTGATATAGCCGGT
>JACPVY010000507.1 GCA_016197345.1 Burkholderiales bacterium | reverse complement strand
TCGCTGGCAGTTCGAGGTAGATAAAGCCGTCAGCGCTGAGCAAACTAGCGCAGGCTTGCATCGCCGAGGCATAAACCGGGCTTTGATAAGGCGGATCAACAAAGATCAATTGAAATTGCTGCTGCATTTTGAGCAGGCGCGCAGCTTGTAACAGGGCATCGCCGCGCAGCACGGTGATTTGCTCGGCTTTGAGCTTTTCTTTATTGCTTTGCATTTGATGGCAGGCGCGAGCATCGCTTTCGACGAGGCTGACATGCGCCGCACCACGACTAGCCGCTTCAAAACCAAGGGCGCCACTACCAGCGAATAAGTCTAGGCAGTGTACGCGTTGCCAATGGCCATCAAATAAATGCGTCAACCAATTGAATACAGTTTCGCGGACACGATCCGGTGTCGGCCGCAATCCTTCTAGCGTAATGACGGGGAGCGGCGTACGTTTCCATTGTCCGCCAATAATGCGAACTTGTGCTGGCGCTGCGCTGCGCGTCGATTTCGTCGTAGAGGAGGGCGATTTTTTGGTGGCGAGGGAAGGCATTGTGGCGGGAGAAAGGCAAAACCGTATTTTAGCCGGGAACGCTAATCGTGTGAGTGAATTAGTCGAACCCGGCGCTTAACATCTGATGTCAACTGACATTAAAACTCTTCCCATCCGTCGTTAGCCGTCGTTGCTGGGCTGCCGAGCTGTGCGTGTGCGGGTTGGCTACGGGCGATGGTTGGGCGCGGTGCTGGTTTGCGGGTGGTGGCGGGCGGTGCTTTGAAATGCGGTTTAGCCGCGACTGCACTGGCCTCTGCTTGTAGCTTGCGCTCTTGCTCGCTATTTAATTTAAAGACGCTCACCACATCGGCCAGTTGTATCGCTTGCTGTTCTAGCGCCATCGATTGTGAGGCCGCATCATCAACCAAACTGGCATTTTGTTGTGTCACTTCATCCATATGGGCGACAGCTTGATTGATTTGATCAATGCCGATCACTTGCTCCCTCGTGGCAGACGCAATTTCGCCCATGATATTGGTGACACGGGAGACGCTAGCGACAATTTCTTCCATCGTTGAACCAGCCTGATCGACTAGCTTTGCCCCCGCTTCGACTTTTTCGACCGAATTACTGATCAAGATTTTGATTTCTTTCGCTGCGCTCGCAGAGCGTTGCGCCAAGCTACGCACTTCTGCTGCTACCACCGCAAAGCCGCGCCCTTGCTCACCAGCCCGTGCGGCTTCCACCGCCGCATTCAAGGCCAGAATATTGGTTTGGAAGGCAATGCCATCAATGACGCCGATGATATCGACAATCTTTTTCGATGATTCGTTAATGGACCCCATCGTTTGCACCACTTCCGACACCACAGCGCCCCCTTTGACGGCGACGCTAGAGGCCGATTCGGCAAGCTGATTGGCTTGTTCGGCATTTTCGCCACTTTGCTTGACGGTCGAGGTGATGACATTGCTACTACTGCGTACGCGTGCCACCAGATTCGACAAGCTTTCGCTCATATGGCGAATCGCTGTCAACAGTAAACCCATTTGACTTTGATCATTGCTGGGCGGGATTTCGATGCTCAAGTCACCCTGCGCAACCCGTTCGGCGATATCAATCGCTTCGTATAGCGGTTGGGTGATCGCGTTCGTGACGCGCCATGCGGCAGCCACGCCCAACATGATCGCTAGCATGCCGCAGACGATAATCGTATTGCGCGTACTGGCAAATTTATCGCCGCTTTCTTTCGCGGCATCTTCAAATACTTTTTGTTGAAATTGGTTGAGCTCGCGTAAATCGTTGGCAAAGGCATGCAAGGCATCATAGGTTTCGCCAAAGGCGAGTTTGCTGGCTTCTTCATTTTGCCCCTGCCCGACTAAGGCCATCACCTTCGCTTGCAATGCGGTATAGCGGTTGCCACTTTCTTTGGCTTTGGCCAGCATGGCCCGCGATTCGGGGCTAGTAAACCGTGTTTCTAGGGCATTTAACGCATCTTGATAACCCTTGATATTGGTTTGCAAGCGCTCCAAGCTCTTTGCTTTTGTGGCGGCATCGGCATTGGAAGCTTGTTGAAACACCCGACCAATACTGCCACGTGTATGGTCAAGGGCGGAGGTGACGAGTTTGCTTTTTTCCCACTCTATATGCGAAAGGTCTTCGATGTCGCTGTGCAGGTCTTGCATTCGCACTAGGCTAAGGGTAGTGATGGCTGCCAGTAGCACTAGTAAGGCGCCGAAGGCTATCCCTAGCCTGACGCCAATATTGAGATGAGAAATCTTCATATTGCTCCCGGTGGACAAGTGGCTGACGGTGCGCGGTGTGCGCACTGCCGACATGACTGAATTACCTATACGATTTCATGAGCAGAAGAAACGACATCGTATTTCAACGCTATGCTTCCACCTTGTCAAGCAGGAATCGAGCTATAGTGTTTTTGCCTTAGCACACGGAGAATGATGCAATGCTACAACCACGATGTCGCAATCGTGTTAGCGCAGCAATGTTTTTGTTCACGCTATTTTTATTTGATGAAAAGGCATGGGTTTTTTATTCACGTCATTTTTGTTCGCCCGGACATTGGTGAAATATGCCAGTGCATGCGCGACAAGTCTCAAATCGGTGCCTCTATGGAAACTTTACAGATGTATGCAGAAGTGCGCGCGGGCCATCCATTTCGCGGCAGCGTGCCCGAAACTCAGGATGGCAGCGCGTTGACAGTGCAAATGCGCGATGTCAGCGTCAGCAATGGCGTTGCGTGGGCGAATGTCGCCCGCACTAATCCGAGTGGACGTAAAAAGCCCGATTGGTTACGGCCGGGCGATATTTTGTTCTTAGCACGCGGCGCGCGTAATTTTGCAGTTCACCTAGATCAGGTTCCCGGTCCGGCAGTGTGTTCGCAATATTTTTTCTTGATACGGCTTACCGATAGCCGCGTGCTACCCGCCTTTTTGGCGTGGCAAATTAATCAAGCGACAGCCCAGCAATATTTGCGTCGCAATGCCGAAGGAAGCGATCAATTGAGTATTCGCCGTGGCATTTTAGAAGCCTTGCCCTTGACTGTCCCTAGCGTTGCCCGCCAAGAGCAAATTTTGTCTTTCGTGCAGGCGGTCAAGCGTGAACAAGCACTGGTTGAAGAATTGCGACAAAACCGTGATAACGAAGTGCAAGCGCTGTTTGCGCGCCTGCTTCAGCGCAACGAAATCAACGCCTAATTGAATCAGTAGAAATAGCAGCTTAATTGATGAATCCTTGGCAGGAAACGAAGACTATGAACCAAAGCCCTATTGAACAAGATGTGATTAATCGCGCTGTGTGGGAAGCATGCGATACCTTCCGCGGCACAGTGGACCCTAGCGTCTATAAAGACTATGTGTTGACGATGCTGTTTTTGAAATACATTTCTGATGTGTGGCAAGACCATCTCGAAGCGCACCAAAAGAATTTTGGCGAACACCCCGAATTGATCGAAGAGCTGATGCAAGCTGAAGCCTTTGTGTTGCCAACCGAAGCTAATTTCGCCACCCTGCATGCTAAGCGCCATCAAAATGGCAATGGCGAAAGAATCGATCGTGCCTTGCATGTAATTGCCGAACACAATATCGGTAAGTTGCGCGATGTCTTTCAAGACATCAGCTTCAATTCCTCCCGTCTTGGCGACG
>JACPVY010000506.1 GCA_016197345.1 Burkholderiales bacterium | reverse complement strand
CGCGTTGCTTGCCAAGTTGAAGAAAGAAGGCAAGAGCATCGCGGCTTACGGCGCGTCCGCCAAAGGCAGCACGCTGTTGAATTACTACGGCGTTGGCGCAGACACGCTGGATTTTGTCGCCGACCGGAGTACTTACAAACAAGGCCGCCTCACGCCGGGCACGCACATCCCGATCGTGCCGCCAGAAGAATTGCTCAAGCGCAAACCCGATTACACGTTGTTGCTCACCTGGAATTTTGCGGACGAAATCCTCGCACAGCAAAAGGCGTTGAGCCATGGGTGGTGAGGGCAAACATGCGCTCGGGCTTGGCATCGGTGCTGACTAGAAATGCCGCCCAATCTTTGTGTACTTGCATCTTGGCGTATTCGTGATAGTCCAGCCCTGCGCGCCGCATTTTAGCGTCATCGAGTGGGAAGCCTAGCGGCTCAATTAAATGCAATTGCGCACCAGTATTGGCGCAAAGGCGGATGATGTTGCCTGTATTAGGCGGGATTTCTGGTTCGACTAAAACGACATGAAACAAGATAAGCTCCAAATAAACTAATGAAATTAGCGGGCAAATAATAAAGCAAGCTGGCAAAAATTAATGCGCCTCTGGCAGTGTGCGTGCAAACACAAAATTGCTGACCCGTGCCGCGCCCAAATGCTTGAGGGTGCGCGCCATTTCATCGAGCGTATGGCCAGTCGTCATTACATCATCGACGACGCCAATATGGCGACCTTGAATCTTACCGATAGCATGTGGTGCTAGCGTGAAAGCAAGTCGGATATTGCTGGCGCGCTGGTTGAGGGCAAGCGAGGATTGCGCATCCGTTTCGCGTTGGCGTTGCGCGAGGCGGGCATCAAGAGGGATGCCGAGCTGGTGCGATAAGGGGCGGGCAATTTCCAGCGCCTGATTGTACCCGCGTTCCGCCAAACGCTGTGTGCCGAGCGGAATCGGGCACAGTAAATCTGGTAATTGCGCGCCTTGATTTTGCAATAAGGCATCCACCAAGCAGGCTGCCATCCAGGATGCTAAGCCCAATTGCCCACCAAATTTCAGGGCTAATACTAGTTGATCAAGCGGTGCTGCGTAGTGGGCGGCGACAAAGGTGGCGTCAAACGCCGGCTGCATTTGCAAGCATGCCCCGCATTCATTGCTGCCACGCGCCAAGGGCAGGGCGCAGCGTGGGCAGCGCGGCATTGGTGTTGGTAGGAAGTGTGCTGCGCAGGCTGTGCAAACGATGTTTGGGTTGGTTTCACCGCATAGCGCGCAGCTATTGGGTAAGAGGGTGGCAAGACCGTGCTGCCAATTTTGGAAAACGGTGCGCAGACGCGTAACCATCATCAATCCGTTAGGAAGTAGGTGAGATAGTGGAGGAAGCGTTAAAAAGTTGGTGTAAATGTTTGATACGGCGAAAACATTGTGGTTCAAGGTGTAAACTGGCGCCTTTTTTACGCCAGTCTTGGCAGCGCTGATGATGTAGCGTGCTTGGCTGGCGTCGTTATCATAGCACCGAGCCAAAAGAGATTATGCAAGAGAACGAAGCTAAGCCAAGAATGAGTGCGCCGATAGACGTGCAACGAGTGCGGCGGCTATTTAATCGTAGCGAAAAAGTCGCCGCGTCCTCATTTTTGCGACGCGAAATTGCGCATCGCATGCATGAGCGCCTCGATTTGATCAAGTTAGCCCCTAGTCATGTGCTCGATGCTGGCTGCGGTGAAGGGGCTGATTTACCTTTATTGCAGCAGCGCTTTGAAGCTGCGCAAATGATCGCTGTCGATGGTAGT
>JACPVY010000268.1 GCA_016197345.1 Burkholderiales bacterium | reverse complement strand
CAAATTCAGCCTCCGCACCATCGCCCAATAGCCAGCGGCTTTTGTCTTCAAAGCGCCCCGCTTTCGCAGCAAAATCAGCGCGTTGGAACAAAATTGCGCCACTGGCGAGTAAGGCATGATACGGATCGAAATCCGCTTGGTGCGAAAAACGCACCATCAGCGCATCGTCAGAATCGCCTATCATTGGCATATTGCCGTTGACATCGAGCAGCGCTTGGATAAATTCCAGCATCGCCTCTAGGCGCGCCCAGTATTCTTTCGAAAATTCATCGCCATTGGCACGCCCGACCAAGCCATTAATCAAGAGCATGTCTGCGACTTCATGGTGATACCAAATCCCTTGCTCTAAATTGACACCGTCGCGGCCATTTTGGATCAGCGCTTGTTCTTCCAAGCCTTGCTTAGCATGACGCCGCCAACGCGCGCTTTCACTCCAACACGGCCATGTGCTTGCGCCAATGAATAAGCCCATGTATTCGCCCAGCAAATGGTTATTGGCTGAAGAATAAAGCGAAAAGTGGCTAGCGATAAAGTGGCAATGTTGATAGATAGAATCCAACCAGCGCTGCTTTAGGGCAGCACCGGCCTCACCTTCGAAGATGCTGGATTTGTCACCACCCAGCAAATGCCAAGCGACCGACCAATTTGAAATGCGCAGCGCATTTTCGAGCGAACTAGACCATGACACACCGCGTGGATAAGGTGCTTGTTCAAACCAAGAATTGAGTAACGCGGCGCAAGCATCACGATATTTGACCTCACGCGACAAATACCAAGCTTGGGCTAGCGTCACCAATTCGTAATGGCGATTTGGCTCCCACAGATATTTGATATTGCCTACGATGCGCTCATCGCGATAATCCAGTGTTTTGCCAAATGATAGGGGGGCAATCTTGCCGGTTTTCGGATCACGATTCCAATTCGGCGGAAAACCAAGCTCTGCCGCAGGTAGCGCAAAGACCTTGAATTTGCCAGCGATAATCGCATCCGCTGCGGCGCAATAGCGCGCTAACTCAAATCCTTCTGGCAACACGGGCAACCATGGCCGCCCAAATCGTGCGCCCGCTATCATCGCTGGCACCTTATGCGCCAGCATGAAGCCTTTTTTCTCTACCCGTTTTTGCAGTGCATTTTGTACACGCCATGTAATTTCGCCTACACCCATGGTGCGTAAGCGGTTGATTTTCCATGCTAAAGATGTCATGAGCCTACCTTGTTCAGAATTGCGGCATAGATGCCTTCGATTTGCGGCACGATGCGTTCGGTCGAAAATATCTCTTCTATATTTTTCCTTGCTTGTGTCCCCATTTTTTGGCGGAGACTAGCATCAGCGAGTAATGTGTAGAGCGCCAGTTCAAGCGCAGCAACATCGCGCGGCGCATGCAACAGACCTGTCACTTGATCTTGCACCGCGCAGGGCAAACACACTAGCGCGTTGCAAGAGCGCCTGTTTTTGCGCCCCATCGATCCAGCCCGGCAATTCCAGCCTGTCCCCCAAGCCAAGTTGTTGCGCCAGCTGGCGCGCGCGCGCATGATCACCATCGCCCGCCATGCAAATTTTTAGCGCTGGAAAAGCCTGCTGCAAGCGGCTGGCCGCCTGCAATAAGTCGTAGCAGCCTTTGGCTTCACCAATTTTGCCCAGAAATAAAATCGTCGCGCTCTCGCGGTGAGCAAACGGCACAGGCGCTGGTAATTGCACCGGGTTATACACCGCCCTCACCTGCGGATTGCTGGAAATACTATTCACCCACTGCAACCAGGTTTTCGACAGCACAATAATGCAAGCAGCGCGATCATAAACATAGCGTATCAATGCTTGCACACGTGGGCCATTTTCTTCGCCATAAAATTTGGCAAAACCGCCCCCATGCAAGTGAATGACGACCGGGACGCGAAATACATAGGCTGGCAAGATAAAGCACAGCTTGCGCCAAAAACTCGCGTGTGACGCATGGTGAACATGGATCAGGCTAATGCGAAACGTCAGTAATAGCACCCAAAATTGCCACCACGCATGGAGAAAATAACGCAGTTTTTGCCAACGGCCACCGTCACGATGGGTTTCCAGATAGCGGATATCGTGCCGCGCCAGCAAACCAGCCTCGCGATACACTTTGACCACGGCCGAAATACCGCCCATGGTGGCAAAGCTGGTTCCTAGCATGACGATCTTTTTTTTCATTGCTTATTTCAACATGATCAACGTGGCCAATATGCTTGCGATCAACATCTCCCGCGCGATGCTAGCTAAGCAACGGGGAGCCGCATCAGATTCACGACCCAGCGAAACTTGCCCGCTTCAGTAGTCGGAATATCGTCTTGCAACAAGACCTCGACCTTAACTTGGGCATCGACTAATTGATGAATATTGCTGACCAGCTTTTGTTCTTCGATTTTGTTAAACCCGACCATAGGCACCAAACGAATTTGCCAGTGCGCAGGCGCGATTTGCACCACCTGCGATTTTTTAATGTGCTGCACCCCTTTGAAAGCAAAGGTCAGCACCGATGGGCTCACTACCGCGCCATTGCTGCCACAAATGCTATCTTCATATTTGCCGGTGACAGGTTCTATCATCGGGAAATTCCGACCACATGGACATGTCCCTTGTTTCCAGCGAGTCCGATCACTAAGGCGATAGCGTATCAAGGGCATCGCCAGATTGTGAAAGGTCGTGCCGACGATATAGCCTTCTTTATCGGTTGGCTGCCCCGCTTCATCGACGATTTCGACGTAAGAATAATCGGGATTGATATGCATATTGCCGTGCTCACAGCCGGTCGCAAACGCCACCCGCTCTGCCATGCCATACATGTCCATCACGCTACAACCCATGCGCTCTAGTATCAGATCGCGTTGGTGTTGATACAGCGGCTCCGAAGCGCTAAACAAGAACGGAATATGCAGCAATTCATCACGCTGTTGCAGTAATTGCGCTAACACATATGCCGTCGAAGGATATGCCTGTAATGCATGCGGCCGCACTCTTCGAATTTCCTGCAAAATCGGGGCGATATTTTGTTCCCGCAAATGGCGCGATGACACCAATAGCTGCCGATTAAACCGATTCCAAAACCAAAATGGTGGTGCCGTTTGCGTCAAAGGCACGACCACATCGCCACGTAGCGTGACCCTAGTCGCATCCTCATCAAAACCTGCCCACGCCCAATGACGCTTGATAAAAGCTTGTTCTAACAACACCGATTGCATACTACGAAATACCGCTAAGGGTGTGCCAGTGGTGCCGCTGGTTTTACCAACACTTTGCCATAGCAGGACATTGCCATTTCGGGGATAGAGCGTGCGGCGATTGAGTAAGAGTGTGCTTTTGTCGATGATAGGAAATTGCTCACGTAATACACGCGGGGCATCGGCGACGGTAAATTTAGGGGAAATGTGTTGATAAAAAGGCAACTTTTTAATCGCGAATTGCAAGCTACGGTGCAGATATTGATTTTGCAACGCCGCCATTTCTTTGCTGTTCAGGAATTCATGCGTGCGCAATTGTGTTGCCTGTCGCTGGCACAACCAATTATCACGCAGCATGGCCCGCCCACCATAGAACAATTCGTTCTTTATATTCATCGCGGTAGTGCCTTTGCTTGCGTTCCACGGCCCTGCTGTGGTGTCGCCCGATGCTCAGCATACGCTAATTTGCAAAGCAGCAAGACAAACACTCTAGGGCCTTCGCCCCACACCATGGCTGCTTTTTTATCGGCAATATATCAATCGATACTAGAAAAACTGACGCGAGGCATGCCCCCGCGACCATTTTTCCACGTCCTACCTACTCCTTGCCAACAATGCTATCCCTCATCACCAATATCAGTTTTGCCCCAAGCTCCCCTCAAATTCATGCAAATTCCGGTATTTTCACCGCAATTTATCATTATTTTCCTGGCAATTCACTAATTGCATGAACAACAGCACGTTAGCCCGGCATTTTCCGCTCGCCACGGGTCGCTTTGATCGGTTTGGCGGGCACCCCCG
>JACPVY010000267.1 GCA_016197345.1 Burkholderiales bacterium | reverse complement strand
TTTTCATATGCAAAGCAGAGGAAAGACATGAAATTGCATGGCTATTGTGGTGCGAGTGGGCCACCTTCCCTCACCAGACGCCACCAAAGGAACGGCGCTAGGGCTGGCATCGGCACATATCCCTTACAATGCCGCCACGCCATCCCAACTCTTTGAACTGATTACCTATTCCCCTATGAACACTTTCGTCATAGGCGACCTGCAAGGTTGCCAGCAACAAGCGAGCGAATTATTACAGCAAATCGATGCATTAAGCGCACGAGAAGGCCGCGCCGCCGCTACCATCTTGCTCGCAGGCGATTTAGTCAATCGCGGGCCGCAATCGCTACAGGCGCTACGCCATGCACGCGCGCTCGGCCCGCGCTTGCAAGCGGTGCTGGGGAATCATGATTTGCATTTGCTAGCGCGCTCGGTCGGCGTTGGCCGTGAACATGTCAGCGATACCATCGCCCCCATCCTCGCTGCGCCAGATCGCACAGAATTGCTCGATTGGCTACGCCAGCGCCCCCTCGCCTACCTGCATGAAGGCGTGTTGCTGGTGCATGCAGGCGTGTTACCGCAATGGACCTGCGAGCAAACGCTCGCGCTCGCGCATGAGGTCGAAACTGTGTTGCGCGGCCCAGATTGGGGCGATTTTTTGCGCGAAATGTATGGCAATACGCCTGCAATTTGGCACGATGATTTACGTGGCACCGAGCGTTTGCGTTGCATTATCAATGGCTTAACGCGCTTACGTTTTTGTTCACAAGAGGGAGAAATCGACTTTTTAACGAAAGAAGGTGCCGATGCCGCTCGCCCCGGCTTTATGCCATGGTTTGAAGTGCCGGGCCGCAAAAGTGCCGACACAACAATAGCCTTTGGCCATTGGTCAACGCTAGGCTTGTTGCTACGAGAGAATTTAATTGGCCTCGATACGGGCTGCGTGTGGGGTGGCAAACTCAGTGCGGTACGGATCGACGATAGGAAATTATTGCAAGTGGCTTGCCCGCAGCATAGAGTACCGGGGTAATCTGCCGCTACGTATGCAGACGCACAGATTGCCCATGAGAATTTTACGATGATGAATCCTTGGCTAAAGGTTTTTATCTACTGATTGGAGATAGCATGTCCAAACGTATTCTTGTGATCCAAGGCCACCCTGATGGCAGCGAACCCCACCTGTGCCACGCGCTGGCAAATAGCTACAGCGAGGGCGCGACCGACGCCGGGCACGTGCTACGCCAGATCAACCTCGCGGAACTTGATTTTCCACTGCTGCGCAGCCAAAAAGAGTGGGAACATGGCCAGCTTCCTGCCTCGCTCAAGCAAGCGCAGGACGACATAGCTTGGGCCGAACACATCGTCTTCTTTTTTCCGCTCTGGCTAGGTGATATGCCTGCGCTGCTGAAAGGCTTTCTCGAGCAAGTCGCCCGCCCCGATTTTGCTTTCAAACGCGGCGAAGGCGACAGCCCTTGGGGCAAAAAAGGCTTGACCGGGCGTTCGGCACGCGTCGTGGTCACGATGGGCATGCCGGCTATCGTGTATCGCTGGTACTTTCGCGCCCATAGCGTCAAATCCTTGGAACGCAACATCCTCGGCTTTGTCGGCATTGCCCCGGTGCATGAAACCCTGATCGGCATGACTGGCAACATAAAGCCCGAAGATGCAGCGAAATGGCTAGGCAAACTGCGAGGGATGGGTTTCAAGGGCGAATGAGGGAGTGGCAGATGCAACATGCGCGAATCACGCTAGAGATTAGCTTCAAACCAGCAAAACCATGAAATATCCTGCTGGGTGGCAATCTGCTTGCCTTGGCGCTTCATCATTATTCCAGCAATCCCTGCAATACCCCTCATAACAATTAGGAGAATTCATGCAACAAGCTTTGCTTCGCTCTTCCGCGCTCGCCGTCTTTGCATTGTGCTTTGCTCAAGCCGCTCACGCTAACATCACCAGCTTCACCAACGATTACGCTGCATGGCACGCTGCCGCTGGCGCGACTACCATGGTTGATTTTGAAACCCTGCCCAATGGCGCGGCTAGCTTTGCTGGCGCACAAATTACGGGCAATAATTACGCCAGCCAAGGCGCAGTTTTTAGCTCAATCACCAACGATTTGCAAATCAATGGCAACCCTATCGGCGGCTTTGGCTTGCGTTCGGGTAGTTTCTTTGGCGGCCCAACCAATATCCGTGCTGATCTGCAAGGCGCGCGCCATGCTTTCGGCATTTTCTTCCCCGGCGGCACCACGCTCTCCGTGTTTGACAATCAAGGCAATTTGCTCGGCACGAATTCATTCTCCTCCGGCGGCGATAATTTCTTCATGGGCTTTGTCTCCGATACCCCAATCGCTTATGCCATTAGCGAACGCCGCTATGGCAACTACGTCAGCGATTTAGAATACTGGCAATCCGCCACGTATTCGGCCAATGTGGCAGCAGTGCCAGAACCAGAAACCTACGGCATGATGTTGGCCGGTTTGGGGGCGTTGGCGTGGGTGGCGAAGCGGCGTAAGAAGTAAGTTTTCAGACGTTGCGAGGGTCTCAAAAAAACAGCGCACTGAGTGGTTCACAAATTGAACGACAGCAGTTTTTATGAGACTCTTGCTTCCCTCGAGTCAAGGCGAAGTATCTTGCCCGCCCCCCTCTTACCGAACAAACAGCCAATTGTGTTTGGCTGCGACGCCAATTCCCACTCGGCTATCCAAGTAAAGCCTCGCAAACCATCGTATCGCAATATAATTGCTAGCCAATTCACGACAAATTCCAACAAACATCTGCGAAAAAACTGTGTTGTCATCTTTTTTCAAGTTTGAATTTGCATGTAACTTAGTTTTAGGCTTTGTGCAATCAGCTGCGCCAAACGAGTATTGCACCGCCAAAACTGAATTCGACTCGGTGTAATCGCAACCCAGCTTCACACAAGGAAAGTTCACATGGCACCGCCAAGGAATAATCGTCTGCAAGGACGCATTCAAATGATTAGCATTGAGGGCTTTCGCAGCTTAAAAGAAATTCATCAACTTGAATTACCTCAATTGACCGTTTTAATTGGTGCAAATGGCGCGGGAAAATCCACCTTAATCCGCTTTTTTGAGATGCTAAGTTGGATGTTAAATTCGCAAAATCTACAAGAATTTATCTTGCGACATGGCGGTGGCGATGACCAGTTTTTTATGGGCGCACGTCAAACACCACGCATTCGGGCGGAAGTTCGCTTGGAAACTGAAGCAGGGTTCAATGATTACCGCTTTGAATTAGCCCATTTATCGGCTGGCGATAACGTCATGGTGATGAATGAGGCCTATCGCTATTCCGACAAAAAATTTCCGTCTCTGGCGAATTGGACAACGTTGGCAGAAGTTGGCAGAGAAGCCGCGTTACGCACACAAGACAATCCAACTGCAAAAACGATCTGCGCATTATTGCGTCGATGCAAGACCTATCAATTTCACGACACTTCTATTAATTCGGATATCCGCAAGCGCTGGGATGTCAGTGAGTATTTTCACGTTCGCTCTGATGGCGGTAACCTTGCTGCGGTTTTGCTAGATCTACATCGCAATGATTTCAATCGCTACCAACTCATTGTGCGGCAAATTCAACGCGTGCTCCCTAGCTTCGGGGACTTCGTGCTGGAAGAAATTGCGGGAAAAGTCGAATTACGCTGGCGTAGCAAATATAGCGACAAGTTTTTTGGCGCACATTTAACGTCTGACGGTTCGTTGCGTCTGTTTTGTTTGCTGACACTGCTCAATCTCAGCCCTGATCGTTTGCCGGATGTCTTGTTTTTCGATGAACCAGAACTAGGCTTGCACCCGCACGCCATCACCTTGGTCGCAGAAATGCTCAAACGCGTCGCCAAAAGCCACCAAGTTTTTATCGCCACCCAGTCGCCATACCTCGTGGATTGTTTTGCCTTAGAAAATATCATCATTGCGAAAAACAAGGACGGCGCAACGTCTTTTGAAAAACTCTCCACCGAGCAATATCAACAATGGCTCGATGACGATTACCTGATTTCCGATATTTGGCTGAAAGAAGGCATTGGAGCGGGATCATGAATTCAAGGGCGATACGAGTGCGCATTGTATGCGAAGGCCAAACTGAAGTGAACTTTGTAGAGACATGCTTAGAGCCACATCTACGGCAACATCAAGTTTGGGTAACACCATCGCTGATACGTGCACCATCTGGTAGACATCGTGGTGGCAGAGTGAATGTGAAGCGCCTCGTCGATCATATCGTTCACGAATACGATTCGACTGACCGCATTAGCACCTTAGTTGATTTTTACGGCTTTCAAGATCGAAATGAGCGTAGCCGGGAAGAGTTAGAACAAGCCATTCGGGATGAGCTAAGCGAGCGCCTTGGCAAAAAATATGATCCGCGCTTTATCCTGCCCTATGTACAAATGCATGAATTTGAAGGATTGCTATTTACCGACGTCGACAAATTTCATTGGGTAATGGATGCTTGGGATGAAAGCAAACGGCAAGCATTGCTGACGATCCGCAACAGCTTCAATAATCCTGAAGAAATTAATTGCAGCTCACAAACTGCGCCATCAAAACGCCTAGAAGCAATCTTTGGCGCAGCCTATTCAAAAACAGAACATGGGCCATTGATCGCTGAAGATATTGGATTGCCTGCAATCCGGGCGCAATGTCCGCAATTTGATGCATGGGTAAGTAAATTGGAGGCGTGGGGTAATGAATCTGACAGATGACGGTATTGCACTCACGGACTCAAACACCTCGCTGTCTTTTCTGTATTATCCCCCCGCTATTTGTATGATCTCCCGCCTAAACGGCACACCATCCACCTCCCCCACTGCCTCATCCAACAAGCGCGCGGCCTTATGCCCAGCATAGACCGCCGCAGCAATCGTCGCTGGCGCGAATGCATCGCCTATGCATTGCACTTGCTTGATGCCCGCGTCTGCCCATTCGCTTTGGCGCGCGAGCAATTCTTGATATAAGCCATCATTGGCATCACGCATCGTCACCAATAGCAATTGCGCCGCCAATAAATGGCTGCGTTGATCGGTGTAGGTGCAGGCTAGTTCGATTTCCAGCATATTCGCGTCCACTTGCTGCACGCTCGCGATTTCACGATTCAAGTGCAGGCTAACGCCAAGTTCAATCACGCGTTTTTGTACTCGCGCTTGTTCCATCGTTTGTTCTGTCCATTCGGAAACCTTGCAAGCGGGTGTGATGTAATGCACGCTATGTCCCTGTTTGGCAAGCAATTCGGCTAACACACCTGCCATGTAGAAATGATCGTCGTCATATATCACAATGGGGGAGATGGTCTTCGCGCCAGTGAAAATATCGCTAGGGGACAGAACTTGCGGCCACGTTGGATCGACCAGCGGCTGTCGATGTTGTCGCCCTAGGCCATCTTTGCGCCAACGCGAACCAGTGGCGATAATCACTTCTTCAAAGCCAAACGCGAGCACATCGTCGGCGCTTAAGCGGCTTTCTTTGTAGATGGCGACATTCGCCATTTGCTGCAATTGAAAGAGGCGATAATCTGCGACGCGTTGCCAACTCGCTAGCCCCGGCAAACGTGCTTCTTGCCGCACGCGGCCACCGAGTTCTGTCTCCGCTTCTGCGATTGCAACGTCATAGCCACGCTGCGCTAGCGCACGAGCTGCTTCTAAACCCGCGGGGCCGCTACCAACCACGAGCACGCGGCTGTTTGAAGCTGCGGGCGCGATTTTTTCCGGATGCCAACCTCGCCGCCATTCTTCGCCCATGGTCGGGTTTTGCGTGCAGCGAATCGGGACACACAGGTTATCGCCAGTGACGCAAATATTGCAGCCTATGCATTCGCGAATGAGATCGATCTGGCCATTTTTGATTTTATTCGGCAAAAATGGATCAGCAATCGATGGCCGCGCCGCGCCTATCATATCCATCACGCCGCGCTTAATTGCCGACACCATCGCGTCGGGTGAGGTATAGCGTCCAACGCCAACCACTGGTTTGCTGGTCAGCGCTTTGACGCCGCGTATGTATTGTTCTTGATAGCCTTCGTCGGCAAAGCGCGCGGTTTGGCTATCGTTACTCCAATCGGCGATATTCACATCCCACAAATCGGGCAATTCCGCCAGCATCGCAATCACATCGCGCCCTTCATTTTGCGCGGTGATGCCTTGCGGCCCGAGTAATTGATCGACCGCTAAGCGCACTACCACGCCACAGCGATCACCGACAGCGTCTTTGGTGTCTTCGATCAGTTCACGCAAGAAGCGCACGCGGTTTTCCAAGCTGCCGCCATATTCGTCAGTGCGGAAATTGGTGCGGCGCGAGAGGAAGTGCAAGGGCATACCAAGGTCATGTCCCGCATAAACGTAGATCAAATCAAAACCCGCATCGCGCGCGCGAAGCGCTGCCTGCCTATGCCAGCGTCGCACGTTGCGGATGTCCGCTAGCGTCATCGCGCGCGCTTGTAGCGGGTCGCTCGGGCGCACGGGCAAGGCGCTAGGGGCCATTGGTACTTCGCGGCTGTAGCGATTCGGCGTCGCATAGCCATTGAACATCAATTCAATCCCTGCTAGCGCGCCATGCGCATGGCAAGCTTCGGTCATCAAGCGTAGCGCCGGGATGTCTTTGTCTTCCCACAAACGCCCTTCAAAATGCGGCGAAATTTCTGAAAATGGGCTGATTTCGACTTCTTCAGTGCATATCACGCCCCAACCACCTTCGGCTTTCATGCCGCGCATCGCCGCTAGGCTAGACGGATGTCCATGGCCCATGCCATTGCAATGCGGCACTTGGTAAAAGCGGTTTTTGCTAGTGACAGGGCCGATTTGCACCGGTTCAAACAAGATGTCGTAGGGGGATGTCATGGTGTTGTTTTGAATTGGTGGGCGCTAAGGGGGTTAATAGCGCTGGCTCGCGCCCAAATCAGGGGGACAGGCCACACGCTATTCCACGACGGCCTGCGCATGTGCTCAGTTATAGCTTTTCCATCACGGCTTTTTCAATTCCGCTTCGATCTGCGCGCGCGCCTTGGCATCTAACGTTGGCAATAGTTTTTGTAATTTCTCAAATTGCTTCAGTTGTGTTTCTTGTTGCGGCGACAAAGTCGCGGCGGCGGTCGGCGATGTGGCGGGAGCGCTAGGCTTGGGGGCAAACATATTCAGCGTTGGCAGCATCAGCGCAACCGTCATCAAAGCGGTGATGGCGGCGAGGCGGAGTTGGCTACTGAGTGGATGATTCCCTGCGCTTGTCGCTACGCTAGGGGCGCGCACGGTATCGCCAACGCTAGTTCCTGTCCCTTGCGACTCATGTTTGCCACCTTGGTGTAAATTGTCTTCTTGCGGCTGGGTCGATGCTACCTGCTGTGCTTTTGCACTAGCTGCTGCCGAGGTTTCCCAAATATCATCCGCCAATGCGGCATTCGTGCTCGTTGCAGATGTGTCCCGCCCCGCTGCGGTTTGGCTACTGAGCGCCTGCAATTGCAGCAAAATCGCTTTCGATGATTGCTCTAGCACCAGCAAATGGCGTTGCACCGCTTCTTCTAGCAGCGCTTCATTCATCGCTACGACGGCAAACACCGGGTCGCTAGTGTCGATCTTGATGCCTGTTTTTTCAAAGACGAGCGAGCGTAGTTTTTGTTGATCCATGGCTTACCACTCGACTTTGTCCAGTTGCTCGAAGATATCGCGATAGACCACCTTGATGCGCTGCTTTTCCATGATGTTGAATTTTTCGTTTTGCAGCACTTCTTCTTGCGTCAAGCGAGCGATGTTCATCTTTTTGATATCGGCGCCAAAGGTATCGGGATTGCGTTGCACGAGGGTGATGCGGCCCTTGACGCGATCAGCGAATTCAGCAAAAGTTTGCGATTCGGTAAATTGCTTGCCAGTAGCCGATTGCAGCAAGCCAAAATGCTGGTTTTCCCATAGCACGAGTGGCACTTTGGTTGATTTAGCGGTGGAAACAAAGCCAGTGGCGGTATCGTGCAAGGTGTCCCCTCCGCCGACAATCGTGTGGATGTAGACCGTGCGGCCAGCGTCTTGCAGCATCGCAAAACAATCGTTTTCCAGCAGATACGCCATCAGCGGTGAAAAGGTATTGGCGCCATTGTCGATGACGCAATTGCCCTCTTCTTCCAAGATATCAATCATCAGGCTATCGAAGCGCTTGGCTTCAATCACGCGATCATCGCCCATCACGGGGATGTGCTTGACGTTCATCGCTTTGTAGCGCGAAAAAGTCGGGTTTTCTTGATCTGTGTCATAGCAGCGCAGTGGCGTCTCATCTTTACCGCGTATCCATTGCGCGAGCAAAGTCGACACAAAGGTTTTGCCTATCCCGCCCTTGCCTTGCAAAATGAAATGAACCGTATTCTTCATGCATTGCTCCAAAATAGATATTCCCTAACGTCATGTTGACCTTGCTACTAGCGTTACACCATCAATGACAAGCGGCGCTCCCCTTATCCTGAAAACGGGTAGCATCTACTGCTAAAAACTGCCAATCATAGCCATCGTCTTTCAACACCAGCTTCAGCACGCCATGGACTTCGTTTTGCCCTTTTTCGCTATTGGCGCGGCGCATGCCAAAGGGGCTTAAACCACTGCCACCGGTGCCGACCACGAATTGGGCAATACCACGGGCCGGATCGAGTTTGCCTTCTGGGTCTTGCGGCGCAAAACGTTCGTAATCATGATCATGCCCTACCAACACTAGATCGGCATTGGCCGCCGCTAAGGTGTCCCACACTGCTTGCATGCGGCTGCTATTGCCGTGCCCGCCAGAGCTAAACACCGGGTGATGCCAATACGCTAGCGTACAACGCGCCGGGTTCGCGGCTAGCTCTTGCTTGAGCCAAGCGATTTGGTCTTTTTGTTCTACGCCCTTCAAATTGCTATTTAAAGAAAATACTTGCCAGCTACCGATTTGCACGCGGTAATAGCCACGCTTTTGCGGCCCGGCCAGTTCGCCAAAATAATCGTAATACCCGGCGCCCTGTGCGGTGTAGTAATCGTGATTGCCGGGCGATGGATGGGTGCGGGATTTGAACTGTCCCCAAGTTGGTTGATAGCAATCGCGAAACTCGCTGGGCGCGCCGACCGGATAGGTATTGTCACCTAGCGTCAAGACACGGGCTTGGGGGTCTTGCTGCAACAACGGTTGCAATAGCTTGGCCGTACGCAAGGCATCGGAATTGGCGGCGCTCGTATCGCGGCAATCGGCAATATCGCCAGCGGCATATACCGTCACAGCGTCGGCTGCCAGTGCAGACGACAAAGGTAGCGCACTGGACAGTAAGGCGACCGAAATCAGACGGTATAAGGTACGAAACAAGGTACGGGAAAGAAACATGGCAAAACTCATCACAAAGAAAAACTTGATCTTACTATGCCTTGCGCGCGACTTGAGTATTGCGCCGCAAATTATGCAACTGGCAGGGATAGCTTCGCGCCATCCAGATCAAGCCAGAACAATAGCAAATTGCCTCATGAGATTATTCGAACAACAACTAAATGCGCTAATTGCCTCAGTGCAAACCGTGAGCACGCTATGTTGCGCAAAAAAGCGTCAATCTAGCGGATTTTCTCGGTATGATGTGACACATGCGTGGCCTGCCCCGTGACTTTCTCGAAATTTCCCGCAGGCTTCCCTTTCCTCAATGGAGTGCTGGCAGTGTCACACCAACCACAATTGGATAAAGCAGAAATAGACCGCCTCAACTTACAAAGTCTGTCTTGCCTTGTGGCCAACAGACCGGAAGCGCGGCGTTTGACCGATATTGCGCTGGCCGCCGCTGCCGCAATTGGCTACGAACGCGGTTTATGTTTTGCTCAACTGAATAATCTTTCCCTGCTGTACTACGGCGGTGACATTGAAGAATCCGAACGCATCGCCGCCCCTATGCCCGAACGTTTTCACCGGATTGGCGATTTGGAAGGCGAAATGGCGGCGCAAGTATGTTTAGGCAGCCTCGCCACGCGTCGCGGCGATTTCGCGGCGTCTGGCATGATCTTTGAAACTGCACGCAATCTTTCCACGCAAATTCCTGATTCCTTGTACAAGTTTTCGCTGTATAACCGAATGGGGATAGATGCGCTCAACCGCGGTGACAGCCGCGCTGGCCCACGCTGCTTTTTGTTAGCGCTGGATATGGCAGAGCGTTTTGGCACCGCTGCCCACCGCGTCAATAGCCTATCGAATTTAGCCTCGTCGCAACACGATTTAGGCAATGATGAAGATGCCGTCCCGCTGCTGTCGGAAGCGCTAGAAATCATAGAAAGTGAAAACGTCTCGCAATTGCGGCTGTTGGTGTCTGGCAATTTAGCGATGTGCCAACTCGCCAATGGCCGTGCGCAAGAGGCGCTAGACTTGATCACGCCTTTTCTGGTTGCTGGCGATCAAGTCGAAAACGCCGAATATGCATTCATCCAATGCTTAGCGGCGCATGTGATGATTTTGCAATCACGCCACGACAAGGCACAAGATTTCCTACAAAGAGCGCAGGAGCTCGCCGAAAAATGTGAGGACTACGAAGAGCAAATGCACGGTCATTTGCTACGCGGCATGCTCGATTTTGCGCTAGGTCGGCCGCAAGTGGCCTTGCAATCGCTAGAAAATGCGAAAACCTTGCTCAGCTTTACGCGCAATCCTTTTTATCAGCAGCAAATCTATAAAGGTTTTGCCGACATTTATGCCCATTTAGGCCAGTGGCAAGACGCTTACAATTATCTACAGCAATATCAAACCCTGTTTGAAACACGCAGTCGCTCAGCGCGCGATTCGCGGATTTTGATGCGTAATCTTGAAAAAGAAATGCGCAATTTGAAAGAAGAACGCGACCGTGCGCTCGAATTGCAAGCCGCGCGTGAAGCTGAAAATCAAAAGCTGGAATCGCTAAACAAAGAATTAGCGCATCAAATTCATCACGTCAGCTCGCTACAAGATTCACTCAAAGAGCAAGCGATTCGCGATCACTTAACGGGTTTATACAATCGCCGCCATTTCGAAACCTGCTTGAATGCGATTTTGCATGAATCTAGCGGCAAGTTTTTAGTGGCTGTGGTGATTCTTGATTTAGATTTTTTCAAGCGCGTCAACGATACCTATGGCCATGCTTTCGGCGATGAAGTGCTGATCCAATTTGCACAACTAGTGCAGGCCGAGGTGCGTTCGGGCGATATGCTATGCCGCTATGGTGGTGAAGAATTTTGCCTGCTATTGCGAGCAGTCGATAGCGAAACCGCGCGCAATAAGATGACGCAAATCGCTGAAAAATATCGCAAACTCGATATCCGGCTCGACAAACACCACCTAATCGGCTGCACCTTTTCCGCTGGCATCGCCGAATATCCTCGGCATGGCTCAACTCGCCATGAATTGCTGATGCGCGCCGATACTGCGCTCTACGTCGCCAAAATGGCAGGGCGCGATAGAGCGATGGTGGCAGAAGAATAAATCCTTGCCATTAAAGCAATGCGCTGCGCAAGCGAAGCCAATAAATAGAATCAGAATCGCTGAACAAGAAGCGATCTATGCAGTCGTTTTTCCAAGGTTTTCTACCGTTGATTGAGTCGTAAGTCCTATTTGCCCTCACTTTTTTGGAGATACCATGCGCCGCCATTTCCTCCTCGCCCTCTTGTTTGCCACACAATGTTTAACGTGTATCACGCCTAGCTACGCTGGCGATTCTGGCACCCCAGCAGAAGCGCAAGCCTTGGTCAAAAAAGCGGTCGCTTTTGCCAAAGCCAATGGCAAGCAAAAAGCGATAGATGAATTTAACAAAGCCAAAGGGAGCTTTGTTGATCGCGATTTGTATATTTTTGTGCTGGATAAAGAGGGCGTGACGCTCGCTAACGGTGTTAATCCTAAAATTGTTGGCAAAAACGTCATGGACATGCGCGATACCGACGGCAAATCCTTCATCAAAGAAATCACCAAACTTTCCGAAGAAAAAGGCGAAGGTTGGGTCGATTACAAATGGCATTACCAAGACTGCTTTTTATTAAAATAAATAAATGAATTCTTTTGATTTATTTAAGCTTGAGTTTATGGTATTTTCAATAAGGTCATGGTCATTTAGGCCTCAATACCATAGGCAATACTAATATAGG
>JACPVY010000266.1 GCA_016197345.1 Burkholderiales bacterium | reverse complement strand
TGAGTGGCGAATAAGCGTTGTTGCTCTTGTTCGCGTTGCGCTTCCAGCGCGGCCTTGGTTTCCAATTCTGCGGCGATGCGTGCCTGTTCCGCCAAGGCTAAGTTGCGTGCTTCTTGCGCTTTGATTTCAGCTAAGCGGGCGGCTTCTTGCATGGCTTTGGCTTGTTGCTCCGCTTGTTCGCGCAACACTTGCTCAGCGGCAGCTTTGGCTTGTGCCGCAGCTTGTGCCGCCGCTTCTGCTGCTTGACGTTCTTCGGCCAATTTTTCAGCCTCGGCTTGGGCTTGCAAGCGTTTTTGTTGCTCGATTTGTTCACGCAGACGAATTTGTTCTGCCTTTGCTTGTTCTTCTTGCGCCCGTTGTTCGGCCACTAAGCGGGCATTTTCTTCGGCGCGCAATTTTTCTTGCACAGCGGCATTCGCTGCTTGCTCTGCTAGCATGCGTTCACGTTCGGCGCGCGCTAATTCGGTCGATTGTTTTGCCGTTTGCAAGGCGATTGCCGCCGTTTTACGTTGCAATTGGGTACGCAAATTGGTTTGTTCGATCGCTGCTTTTTTCGCGATGCATTCCGCTTCCAAGGCTAAGCGTTCTTCACGTTCAGCTTGTTCTTTTTCTTGCGCTAATTTAGCGTGTTCTTCATCGGCTTTTGCACGCGCTTGCATTTCTTGTTGTGCAGCGCGTTCTGCGGCGAGTTTTTCTTGCGCAGCTTGCCAGGCTTTCGCCGCCAAATTGGCTTTTTCCGATTCAATCGTCAATTGTTCTTGCAAGGCTTGCAGGGTAGCTGCCTCATCTTTCGCGCGTTGGCGTTGCAAACGGGCTAATTCCACTGCTTCACGCGCTTTTTGCATCGCTGCTTGCGCTGCCTTGGCTTGCATTTCGGCTTGCAAGCTCATGTTTTCTAAGGCTAATTTGGCCGCGGCGGCTTCAGTTTCTTTGGCCACGCGCACTGCGTGGTCGATTTGCTCTTGCTTACGCATGACGTCAGCGTGTTGCAAATCGGCTTGGGCGCGCAAGGCTGCTTCTTCGCGTGCAGCTTGTTCGGCGCGCTGTTTTTCTTCCATCGCAGCGAGTGCTGCACGTTCTTCTTCGGCGCGTTCGCGTTCAACGCGTGCCAATTCCAGCGCTTGGCGTGCTTTCAACGAGGCTGCATCAGCACTTTTCTTTTGCAACATCGCTTGTTCGGCGACCATCGCCAATGCTTGTTCTTCCGCTTGGTTGCGAATCAAGACCAATTTAGCGGCGCTTTCTTCCAGTTGTGCGCGTTCTTGTGCCAACATGCGAGCGCGTTGTTCTTCTTTTGCCCGCAATTGGGCGGCATTGGTGGCGGCTTGTTCTGCTTCAGCGCGTTGTTTCGCTTCTTCAGCGGCGCGGGCTTCGGCTGACAAGCGGGCGCGCGCTTGTTGTTCCGCTTGATGTTCGGCTTCAACACGCGCAATCGCGGCGCTTTGCAATTTGCGTTCAGTTTGGATGCGGGCTTCAGTCGCGGCGCGGATACGCGCATCAGCGTCGCGCCGCGCTTGCGCGGTGAGGGCGGCCATGCCTTGCGCTTTTTCCAATTGCTCGGCTTCTGCTTGCAATTCCGAATCAGATTGCAAACGCAGATGCAACGCTTCGGCAGCGCGGCGTTCCGACTCATAGCGCGCTTGTGCTAGTAATTCGCTATTGCGTTCGATTTCAGCACGCGCACGCGATTCTTCACGCGCTTTGATTTCGGCGGCGCTACGTTCTAAGGTGTTTTCCAGCACTGCGCAGTCGGCGCTAGCGCGTTCTTTGTGCAATTGTTGATGTTGTTCTTCAACTTGGATCAGGTGTTCAGCCGATTCGCGTGCCGTTTTTTCGACATTGGCGCGATTGCGTGCCATGGCCGTCATTTTGGCGTCGATGCGGGTGCGTTCTTCGACTTCGGCTTTCGCAGTAATAAAGGCGCGACCACGTTCTTGTGCTTGAATCCGTGCGCGTTCGGTTTCTTCCAATAAGCGCTGGGCAGCGTCATTGGCGCGTTGGGTTAATTCTGATTCGGCAGCGATTTGTTTTTTTCGAGCAATTAGCAAAAAAATTGGGGTGTCGCATAGGCGAAAAAGAAATTCGATAAATCCTCGAATTTAATCTCTTGCTTTTGTTCAATTTTAGTTTTAGTTTTATTTACTTTATTTTC
>JACPVY010000265.1 GCA_016197345.1 Burkholderiales bacterium | reverse complement strand
AAATTGACCCAAAAGGCTATTTGAAATTGATGCATTCTTCGACCGAAAAATTGATCGAAGGGGCCGAAACCGCTGCCAAAACGGCTTTTGGCAATGGTAGCCAAGGCGGTTCAGGCGATGCACTAGCCGTCTTGGTCAGTTGCATCGGTCGCAAATTGGTGATGGGCGACCGGGTCGATGAAGAAATTGAGGCCGGGGCCGATGTGCTCGGTAAAAATACGACCGTCACTGGCTATTATTCAAATGGCGAAATTGCTGGAACTACCTTCCACGGCGAGTGCCATTTGCATAATCAAACCATGACGATTACTTGGATTTCTGAAGCCTAACATCATGCATCGCACGCTAAGCCGACAGCTACGGCGCGAGTGTGGCATAGAATCTGACGAAGCCCTTGCCAACTTGCTCCGCGCCGCTGAACAGTTGCAGGGGCAAGCTGGATTGCCCGCTGAAATGGCCTCCTTTTTGGAGGGCTTGAGTAATTTCATTTCGCGCGTCGATAGCACCTACGATCAATATGACCGCGATCTGGATTTGCGCTCGCGCAGTCTGGAAATGAGTTCGTCCGAATTGACCACGGCCAATGCTTTGCTGGAACATAATGAATCTGGCTTAACCATGCCTGCGGAGGAAGACCTTGAGGGGTTGTCGGCATTATTGCCTAGCCTCGTCAAGCAACAAGAAGCGAGTCGCTTGGAATTGTTCAATCAGCGCTTTGCGATGGATCAGCATGCGATTGTGAGCATCACGGGCACCGATGGCAATATCATTTATGTGAATGATAAATTCTGCAGTATTAGTGGCTATGCGCGCGATGAATTGATCGGGCAAAATCATCGCTTAATCAATTCTAAGATGCATCCGCCGATTTTCTTTAGCAATTTGTGGGACACGATTAGCTCAGGCAAAGTCTGGCATGGCGAGATTTGCAACACGACCAAAACGGGCGGGCGTTACTGGGTTGATGCCAGCATCGTGCCCTTCCTTGATTCCGATGGCAAACCATACCAATACATCGCGATTCGCACCGAAATTACCGAAAGCAAACGGATGGCGGAAAAAATCGCCACCAGTGAGCGCGAATACCGCACGGTGGTAGATAGCCTGAAAGAAATTGTTTTCCGTATTGATAAAAACCGTTGTTGGACTTTCCTTAATCCTGCTTGGTACGATATCACTGGATTTACCATTGACGAGGCAATCGGTCAGGATGTTTTGCAATTTATTCATTCGCTCGATGTCGTCATGGTTGGCACGGCCTTGGCCCGTTTGTATGAAGGTGAAGTACCTTCGTGTCGGCATCAAGTGCGCTATAAAACCAAGGCGGGCGATTTCCGTTGGATTGATGTGTATACCCAAGTCGAAACGGATGAGCAGGGTAGCTTTTTAGGCTTAACGGGTTCCTTGAGCGACATCACAGAGCAACGACACGCAACTGAGCAATTGAAAGAAAACCTCAATTTCGTCGATGCCTTGTTCCAAACGATTCCTCAGCCAATTTATTTAAAAGATGAGCAAGGCCGCTACATGCGCTTGAATCGCGCATTTTGTGAGTTTTTTGAAGTGGAAGAGCGCAATTTACTGGGTAAGACAGTATTCGATTTACTCAATCCAGCAAATGCCAAATTCCATAATGACTACGATCAACAACTGTTGCAGCAACGCGGCACTCAAGTGTATGAGGCCAATATCACGATCAATGGCCGCCAAGTCGATACGATGTATAGCAAGGCGGCGCTAGTACGTGACGATGGTAGTTTGATTGGCTTAGTCGGCACGATCGTCGATATGAGCAACCAAAAAAATGCCGAGCGTACCCTGTTGCAAGCGAAAGAAGCGGCAGAGTCAGCCAGTCGTTCGAAGAGTGAATTTTTGGCCAATATGAGCCATGAAATTCGGACACCGATGAATGGCATTATTGGCATGACCGATTTAACCCTGGATACCGAGTTGGAAAAACACCAACGCGAATATCTGGAAATTGTGCGCTCCTCAGCCGATGCGCTTTTGCAAATCATCAACGACATTCTCGATTTCTCGAAAATTGAAGCCGGTAAGATGACCATCGAGTCGATTGGATTCGACTTTAATAAAATCGTCTTAGAAACCTTGCGCGCAATGAGCTTGCGGGCGCAAGAAAAAGGCTTGGAATTGGCGCTAGAAATCGATAGCGAAATTCCACGGTATTTGATTGGTGACCCTGGGCGGATTCGGCAAGTGATGACGAATCTTGTCGGTAACGCGATCAAATTTACCGAAGTCGGCGAGGTGGTGGTGCGGGCAACGATGCAAGCGCTACCCAATGAGTGCTTGATGATCAAAATTGCCGTAAGCGATACGGGGATTGGTATTCCCAAAGATAAACAGCAAATGATTTTCGAAGCCTTTTCGCAAGAAGATGGCTCGACTACGCGTCGTTTTGGTGGGACAGGCTTAGGGTTGTCGATTACCAAGCTGTTGGTCAATATGATGGGCGGCGAAGTGAGCGTGGAAAGCACGCTAGGTGTCGGTAGTACCTTTGCTGTAACGATGATGCTGGGCATCGATCACAATGTTCCTGCTAAACCAGCTTCGGCCAGTCCAACGGCTTTGCGTGGTTTGCGCGTGATGGTGGTCGATGATAACCAGACCAATCTCACTATCATGCGGGCAACGTTTGCGCGTTGGGGGGTGGAACATGTGTGCTTTACCTCTGGGGCGGCGGCGATTGAATATTGCAAAACCGAAAATCCGGTGCCTGATTGCATTGTGATGGATTTTGCAATGCCGGGCAAAAACGGCTTTGAAACGGCTGGCGAAATTTCTGCCATTTCGCGCTATAAAAACGTGCCAATTGTGATGTTATCGTCAACTGGCATGCCGGGCGATGCCACCAAATCGCGCGAATTTGGGATTCAAAGTTATTTGCTCAAGCCCGCTAGCCAAGATGAAATTTCGCTAGCAATTGGGAATTTGGTCAACGCTGGCCGCAATTTACAGCAAGTTGAAGCGAGTGCTGCACGTCAAGCTAATCGTGAAGCATCGACTTCACTCAATATTTTGCTGGTTGAGGATAATTTATCGAACCAAAAACTTGCGCAAGCTTTGCTCAAAAAATGGGGACACAAAGTCGAGATTGCGAACAATGGTGTGGAATCGCTAGAAAAACACGCCGCGCAAAAATACGATTTGATTTTGATGGATTTGCAAATGCCATTGATGGGGGGCTTTGAAGCGACCGCAAAAATCAGGGAGCGTGAAGCCACTGGCGTGCCGCGTACACCGATTGTGGCGATGACGGCAAACGCGCTAGAAGGTGATCGCGAAAAATGTATTGATCACCTTTATGCGCATGGCATGGAAGACGCGCGAATTGCAAGATTTGCAGCGCCATGCCCATTCGATGACAGGACTGTTTGGCAATTTCAATGCCTTGCCATTGCAAAAGATTTCCGATGAAATCAATTATTGCGTGAAGGCGAATGAGCTGGAAGATATCCCTAGCTTGCTCGATGCACTTGAGTCGGGATTTAGCTTATTAGTGCCGCATTTGGAAAAATTGGCGAAACAATCTGGCATGATGAATTTTTAAAAAGTTTTGCTTCTGCAAGTAATTGGCTAAGTAATTGGGACAGGTTGTTGTATGCTTGTAATTTGTTGAATTCCTTAACGTCAGTGCGATACCGCATTGAGCCTGATCAGAAAGAGAGCACAGCCGTGAATGCGAAAACCTATCAGCATTGCGATCCTTTAATGTTGCTGGAAACAGTGGGCTACGATAAAGAAATTTTTACTGATTGGGTGTCCCTGTTTTTGACGCAAAGCGAAGAACAATTTGAATCTGTGGTGCAAACTGTCGCTAGTGGCGACATGAAAAAATTGGAATTTGAAACCCATGCGCTGAAAGGGACAGTGGGGCAGACCGGTGCCGAGAAATTGGTGGAGATGCTGATCGCCGTGGAAAGCGAAGCCCATAGCGGGCATTGCGATTGTCCGCCAGAGCGCTTAGAGATGATACGTGCAGAATTGATGGCCGCTCGGGTGGAAATGCAACACTACCTCGATCACGGCGAATTTCCAGAAGGGTAGTCTTCAGATTGGCATTGTGGCGATGGGTAGCATGCGTCGGTCGCATCATTGGCAACTTAATGATGCGCTTGGTGATGCGCTTGGCGGGGACCTTGCCTAGCCTGAAAATGTGGCGCGAGCACAGCGGAACGCAGTGGCTTAGGTATCACTTTTAGGTGTCACTTTTAGGCGTCACTTGGTTTGGGGCAAGCGGCTTGCAAACACCGCTTGCGAGCATTTTGTTGATGAATCTGGAACTGATCACAATGGCTCACGCTGGCTGCGGCGGTATGCGCGGCAGATGTGCGCACTGGCGTTAGCTAGGGGCACTGCCGCTTTCCGCTTTTTTCTGCTTTTCCAAGCGTTCGGCGCGTTCTGCCGCAGCGCGCGCGACGGCGCTCTTGACGGCATCCAACACAGTGCCCGCATTAAATGGTTTGATGATAAAGCCCTTGGCGCCGCCTTGTAGCGACTTTTGAACGGTATCGACATCACGCTTGCCTGTCACCATCAGCACAATGGTTTGTGGGGCACGCTCAAGGATTTGAGCCAGCACCTCAATGCCATCGCAATCGGGCATCATGACATCTAAGAAAACGATATGCGGTTTGAGCTTGACCAGCAACTCCATGCCCGCTTCGCCATTGCTGGCTTCTCCTGCAACTTTATAGCCAGCATCGTTCAAGATGGTACGCAAAAGCATGCGTATCATTTGATTGTCGTCAATAATGATGGTGTTTAAAATTTTGTTCCCCTTTTTTATTCACTCGTAAGCAGCGGCGACGAACATCCTTGCTATACATCGCTGGCCTAGCACATCTTTCGAAAGCCTCGAACAAACTTAGCGTGGGACGCGAGCATGCTTATGATTCTCAGTGCGCCATTGACTTTGCTCGTGAGGCTTTTTCAAAGCCACCATTAGATGAGCAACTATCTGCCTCGTTTCACTATGGAGAATGATTCTATAACGGCCAAATTGTAGCGCTTTTTTTGCGTGCTGTAGCTATTGCGTGAGCAAAAAAACCGAGAACTTACTGCCAGAAGTTGCCTAGCGTATGCATTCGTTTCGCTTGTGATGAATAAATGGGACAGAACGCGCAAAGGAAGGGGACGACACAGGGGCGATATCGGTGGGACAAATTGATAAGATGAAACTTTTCGTCGCCGAGAGAAGGCATACGGTAAAATTATCGTCTATATGATCTTTATCACCTGAGCCTTCGCCTTGCTATGCCAAATCCATATTTTGCCCTGATCCCCGCTGCTGGTAGCGGTAGTCGCATGGGGGCGGACATTCCCAAACAATACCTGCCTTTGCTTGAAAAAACGGTGATTGAGCATACCGTTGCGGCATTTTTGAATAGCCCACAGATTGCTGGCATTTGGCTAGTGGTAAGTAAGGGGGATGAGTGGATAGCTCAGCTCTATCCACAGCCACCAGAAAAATTACACATTGCTTATTGCGGTGGGGCGAGTCGGGCCGAATCGGTCAATAACGGCTTGCTGGCGATGCGGCCGCACCTTGGCGACGACGATTGGGTACTCGTCCACGATGCGGCGCGGCCAGGTTTGACGCCGGCCTTGATTGCCCATTTAATCGAAAGCTTAGAAGACGAGAAAGTGGGCGGTTTGTTGGCCCTGCCTGTGGTTGATACGGT
This sequence comes from Burkholderiales bacterium, assembly GCA_016197345.1. Lineage (GTDB taxonomy): Bacteria > Pseudomonadota > Gammaproteobacteria > Burkholderiales > Burkholderiaceae_D > JACPVY01. The sequence continues at coordinate 372 of JACPVY010000265.1, read as the reverse complement.
TAAGCGTAGCCATCCTGCAGCCAACGGCTTACCAAGTGTGCAGCAAACTGAAGCGCGTCAGCATTTGTGGCTAGCGCAAACGCCACAAATGTTTCGTTATCACTTGCTACAACAGGCCTTAGCGGGCAAGGCCGAAGATCCGGGCATCACCGATGAAGCCAGTGCAATAGAAGCGCAAGGCTGGTCACCACGGCTAGTGGTGGGCCATCCATGCAACGCCAAAGTGACGGTCGCCGCCGATTTGGCGATAGCGGAAATGTATTTACGTGCTGCACATGCAGAGAACAGGAATTGAGATGACAGATGTATCGCAAAACCAGTCCGGCGTGGAGGCCGCCAGCCTCTCTTTTCGCATCGGCCAAGGCTATGATT
>JACPVY010000264.1 GCA_016197345.1 Burkholderiales bacterium | reverse complement strand
CCCCGTAGGCAAATGCGCAATAACCGGGCGGTGCGCTATCGTACACCACCCCATAGCCTTCACTAACTACTAATCACACCCCACACAACACCCCACCACCTCCTCCTGCCCCACGCTTTCCCGCAACATCCTCGCCGCCGCCACCATATTCTTCAACGCCGCCAGCGTCTCCGGCCACTCCCGCGTTTTCAGCCCACAATCCGGGTTCACCCACAATTGCGCATCCGGGATCACGCTACGCGCCTTCTCCAGCAGCGCTTGCATTTGCAAAATCGTCGGCACCGCTGGCGAGTGGATGTCGTACACGCCGGGGCCGATTTGGTTGGGGTAGGCGAATTGGGCAAAGGCATCCAGCAATTCCATTTTCGAGCGCGAGGTTTCAATCGTGATCACATCGGCGTCTAGCGCGGCGATCCACGGCAAGATGTCTTGGAATTCGCAATAGCACATGTGGGTGTGGATTTGCGTTTCGTCACGCACTTTGGCGGCGGTTAGTTTGAAGGCGTGCACTGCCCATGCGAGGTAATGCGGCCAGTTGCTTTGCTTCAGCGGCAAGCCTTCGCGCAAGGCGGGTTCGTCGATTTGTATCATGCTGATGCCGGCTTTTTCGAGATCGCGCACTTCGTCGCGCAGCGCTAAGGCGATTTGCAAAGCAGTCTGTCCCCGTTCTTGATCGTCGCGCACAAACGACCATTGCAGCATCGTCACTGGCCCAGTGAGCATGCCTTTCACGGGTTTGCTGCTCAAGCTTTGTGCATAGCGGCTCCATTCCACCGTCATCGGTTCAGCGCGATAAACGTCACCATAAATAATCGGCGGTTTGACGCAGCGCGAGCCATAGCTTTGCACCCAGCCGTATTCGCTAAAGGCAAATCCCCATAGCTGTTCGCCGAAATATTCGACCATATCATTGCGCTCGGCTTCGCCATGCACCAATACATCGAGGCCGATTTCTTCTTGCTGCGCGATCACATATTCGATCTCACTGCGCATCGCTTGCAGATAATCGAGCGCCCCTAGCGTGCCGCGTTTGTGGGCCGCGCGTGCGGCGCGGATGGACTTGGTTTGCGGGAAAGAGCCGATGGTGGTGGTCGGAAATAGCGGCAATTGAAAACGCTGTTGCTGCACCACGCTACGCTGCGCATAGGGGCTGGCACGCTCGGCGTCTATCGGCTGGATTTTTTTCAATGCCTGTTGCACCAATTCATTGTGAATGCGCTTCGAGGTGCGGCGAGTATGGCACGCCACTTGGGCGCTAGTGAAATGGGCGATGACGCTATGAGTCTGTCCCTGTAGCGCAGCTTTTAGCGCATGCAATTCAGTCAGTTTTTGTTTCGCGAAAGCCAGCCAAGATTTCAGTTCAGCATCCATTTTTGCTTCATGTGCTAAATCGACTGGCACATGCAATAGCGAGCAACTGCAAGCGAGCCATAGCGCATCGCCTAAACGCTGTTGCAAGGGTTGCAGCCGGGCCAATATTTGGGACAGATCAGCGCGCCAAATATTGCGGCCATCAATCACCGAGATGCAAACCCTCAATCGGCAACTTGTGCAAGAGCGCGCTATGCTCAGCCACGCTATCAAAATACGTCGCTAGCAAGAGTTTAGGGCCCTGGCCTGCCAACGCCGCATAGCTGCTAGCAAAGGCCGCTTTCCACTCTGGCGCGAGTTCCAAAGCGAGAATGGGTTCGTCGATTTGCAGCCATTCGATTTGCAGGTGCCGCAAGCGCGCTAAGATGGTTTGATACGCGGTGAGCAATTTCGGCAGCAAATCGAGCGCATGAAAATTCTTATCGGGGGACAGGTTCGCTTTGCCAAAATACAGCAAACTGACCGGGCCGAACAGCACGGGTTTAACGGTATGTCCCAATTCCTGGGCTTGGGTGATTTCTTCAAACAACCAATCGACGCCGCCTGCAAATTCAGTGTCAGCCTGCCATTCCGGCACGAGATAATGGTAATTGGTGTCAAACCACTTCGTCATTTCCATCGCCGCTTGACCATTCGCACCACGCGCGGCGCTGAAATACTCGCTCAAACTCAGGTTTTGCGGCTGAAAACCAAAGCGCGCTGGCAGCGCACCGAGTAACGCGAGCGTGTTCAGCACTTGGTCATACCAAGCAAAATCACCGACCACCACGCTATCCAAACCCGCATCGCGTTGCCACGCCCAGTGACGCGCACGCAGCTCGCTGCCGACCGCTTGCAAATCTTCAGCGCTGATCTGTCCCTTCCAAAAGGCTTCTTGCGCCAGTTTTAATTCACGTTTTTCGCCGATGCGCGGAAAGCCCAAAATGTGTGCGGTAGCCATGCTGTTCTCCAAAGTGTGTTCGATGAAAGCATGATGGTGGAAGATGGTTTATGATTCAAACGATAAATTTTGCGTTTTAACTTGAAAAATTTTCATAGATCATTTTCTACAAATTGCTGCGCTATGCTCTCCATCCTCGAAATCCGCCACCTGAAAACCTTGCACGCGCTACGCGAAGCGGGTAATTTGCTGCGCGCTGGCGTGCTGTTGAATTTGACGCAATCGGCGCTATCGCACCAAATCAAGCTGCTCGAAGAACACCACGGCATGCCGCTGTTCGAGCGCAAATCGATGCCGCTACGCTTTACAGCGGCGGGTGAACGCCTCTTGCAATTGGCCGACGCGGTGCTGCCGCAGGTGGCAAATGCCGAGCGCGATCTAGCGCGCTTAGCGCAAGGAGTGGCGGGGACACTCCGTATCGCCGTCGAGTGTCACACTTGCTTTGATTGGTTGATGCCAGCGATGGATGTGTTTCGTTCACGCTGGCCTGAAGTGGAACTCGATATCGTCTCTGGCTTTCAAGCTGATCCCATCGGCTTGCTGCACACAGGCCGCGCCGATGTGGCGATTGTGGCTGAGCCTGATGCGGCGGAGCCAGTCGATTTTCATCCGCTGTTTCGCTTTGAAATTGTGGCGCTGGTAGCGAAAGATCATGCGCTAGCGAAGCGTGAATTTTTGCTGGCGAAAGATTTTGCGAGTGACACCTTGATCACTTATCCTGTCCCCGATGAAATGTTAGACGTGGTGCGACAAGTGCTCGCCCCTGCAGGCGTGCAACCACAAGCGCGCCGCACCACCGAGCTAACGGTGGCGATGCTGCAATTGGTAGCGAGCAAGCGCGGCATAGCGACGCTACCGATTTGGGCCGCGCAAAATTATTTACAGCGCGATTACGTGCTAGCCAAACGCATCACCGCGCAAGGGCTAACGGGCAAGCTGTATGCGGCGTGCTTACCTGCACTATCGGAAAAAGCGTATTTGAGCGATTTTGTGGCGACGATTAGGGAGAGCAGTTATTTGAATTTGCAGCAGGTGGAGTTGATTTAGCGCGTCGCTGCATCGCGCAAATCAATCGAGTCTGACCCCATTGATTTCAAAAAACTCTCTGGCACAGGGGCAGCGTATTCTTCTAGCGTCAAGCCTTCATTCAATTCAGCTAACTGGTCGAGGATGGCATTGTTTTCCTGAATTTCTGGGGCTATGGCTGAAATAGTAATCGTATGCTTGTCGCTATCTAGCAAAAGCCAGACTTTGCTTTCGCCACCCAATATCGCCATTGCTTCAGGAGGAAGCCCCAAAGTTTGCACATCTACAGATTGAAAAATTTTGCTCATTTAATCATTTCAATATTGAAATAAATAATAAAAATGCATTTAAACTAAAGGTCAGCTATTGTACAAAATTTCTACTCGCAGGCTAGTACGTAGTTAAATTTTTTGCTCAACTTTTTGCTGATCTGTTTGCGGCAGGCAATGGATAGGCGGAAAATCAATCGAGTCTGACCCCATTGATTCATTGATTACAGCCGTCAAATCCATCGTCATCAACGCGCCTTTTTTCGGTAAATCGGCGACGCAAATTACGGTGCGAGCGGGTTTGTGGTTGCCGAATTCTTCAGCGAAAGCGCGATTCATTTCGGCAAAATCTTCAACGTGCTTCAAATACACATTCACATGCAACACGTCGCTCAATTGCGCGCCCGCAGCGGCTAACAAGGTGCGGAAGTTTTTTACGATTTGCTGGCTGTGGCTGTAGGCGTCTGTCCCTGCGAAATCTTGTGTCGCCGGGTCAATGCCGGGTGTGCCGGAAATGGTGATGAAGTTGCCAGCGCGGGCAAGGTGGCTATACGGGCCAATTGGTTCGAAAAAATCGCTAGGGCTAAGGGTGGTGACAGGCATGGCAGACTCGCTAAAAAACGGGACACACATATTTCGGAAAAATCATCGCTAGCAAGGGCGATGAAACTAACAAACATTATTCATGCTTTTTGCGCCGGATTTGCGCCCAATTCAACACGGTGCCTAGCAAAAAACCAGCGCCAGCAATTGCCCAAACCAAGGACGCCACCACATCGTAAGTCCGTACGATTTGTGGATACAGCAGCCATATCGGCAAAATCAACGCGCCGCGCACTAGGCAAATCGCGCTAATAATCGGTAGCGCAAGCGCAGTCAATGGGATGCGGCGGATTTTGCCTGCGCCAGAGAGGCCATACAGCGCGCACAAAAACATCAGCACACCGATGCCTACACCTATCCACATCACGCTCATGTCGCCGGCCCGCGCGGCGGCTACTGCCGAGCGTGGCACATGCCAAAATTCTAGCCATTCGAACCCCATCCAAGGCGAAACCCAGTGGATGACGGCGCCAAATAGCGCAATGGCGATGGCGACTAAGAAGGCGAAATTGCCGATCTGTTTTTTCATTTTTCCTCTGATTTTTTCGTTTTACCGCTGATTTTTCTTCCATTCGCCGAATTCTTCGCCATTCACCGATGCCCAACCGCCATTGGCCGAATAGCGCTTTTGTCGCCGCTTGTGCTTCGCTATTCTGACTGCATTCGAACACACATACAGGAGTTTTCAAATGCATCATACTCATCACAGCCGCCATGACATGGCAAATGAATGCAAAAAACAGTGGGCAGAACACCATACGCCAGCACAACGGATGATAAAACACCTCACGGTCGGCTTGTTTTTACTCGGTTTCGGTGCAATCGCCTTTTTGAATCAACAAGGTGTGTTGCATGTGACAGAGCTATGGCATTATGCACCGCTGATTATGGTCGTCTTTGGCCTTGCTAAAATGTTTGTCGCTCCAACCCCTTCCCGCTTTGCTCGCGGTGTATTTTTGGTGTTCCTCGGATTGTGGGTCACGGCATCCTTAGTTGGCTTTGCTGGATTGACGTTTGCGAATAGTTGGCCACTGGTATTAATCGCCGTCGGCATCAGAATGTTATTAGAAGCAGTACTGCGTTTTGCCGCAAAAAAGGAGTAATTTCATGAGACATCATCCACAACGTAGCCTACCGCAACAAGTTTTTGTCGGTCTGATGATCATGGCCATCGGCCTGATCTTTTTACTCGATAATTTTGGTTGGTGGGACGCACAACGGATTTTGCACTATTGGCCAGTATTGCTGATCGTTGTCGGTGCGATGAAATTAAGTGATGCACCACAAACCAAGCAGTATTTCGTCGGCATGGCCTTAATCGCAGTGGGTGCTGGCATGACCTTACAGCGCCTTGGTCTGTTCATTATTAGCTGGAAGATGATGTGGCCTATCATCATTATGCTTGCAGGCATCGCCTTCATCATCAAAGCGGTGGTCGGGCAAGATGGTGAAACGGGACAGAGCCATATTCTGAGTACAGATACTTTGACCAGCGATGATTCATTCATCACGGCGAATGTGGTGATGGGTGGTGTACAGCGGCGCGTGATCACGCCCAATTTCAAAGGCGGCAAGGTCAATGTCGTCATGGGTGGCTGCGAATTGGATTTGCGCCAATGTGGTTTGGAAGGTGACGCTACGCTAGAAGTACACGCCGTATTCGGTGGGGTGGAAATCAAAGTACCAATGGATTGGGCCGTAATTTTAAAAGGGACACCTATCTTGGGCGGCTTTGATGAAAAGACGGTAGCACCACCAGATAGCAGCAAACGTTTGATCATTACAGGGACGGCGATTATGGGTGGCGTCAATGTGCGCAATCCAACGTCAGAATAGTAGGCGCAACAGATAACCATGCCTAGTTTGTTGTTGACCATGCGCAGTGCGGCGCTGTATTTGTTAGTCTGGTTTTTGCTAGGCTTGCTACTCGCCGCCGCCATCAGTAGCGCCAGCGGTGCGGAATGGGCCAATAGCATCTTGTTTGCTGTGCCCACTACGCTGCTGTATGCGATTGCAGTGGGGTTTTCTACCTATTATGTCTGCCGCGCTTACCCCATTGCCGAGCACCGTGCAATTGCACTGCTCGGTATTTTTTTTAGTGCCGCCGCGATTGCGGGCACGCTATGGGCAGCACTGTGCGTTGGTTTTAATCGCTTATTGCAGCTAGTAGAAGTGGATTGGCTCGGGATTAAGCTGTCCCCAGCGTTGACGCTCACTTTGCTCGCGCTCGGCTCTTTATTGTATTTGTTAGCGTGCGCTGTACATTTTCTGCTTGATGAATTTGAACGCACGCGCCAACTAGAACGTAGCGAATTAGAAGCAAAATTGGCGGCACAAGAAGCAGAATTGCGCATGCTACGCACGCAAATCGACCCGCATTTTCTATTCAATAGCCTCAATTCCATCAGCGCGCTAACCTCGGCAAACCCGGCAGGCGCACGGCAGATGACGCTGCTATTGGCCGATTTTTTCCGCCGCAGCTTAAGCTTTGAAGCGCAGCGCAAAATCCAAGTTGCACAAGAAATGAGTTTGATCGACGATTATTTGGCGATCGAAAAAATTCGCTTTGGCCAACGCTTAACTGTGGTGCGAGAGCTTGAAGAAGGGACACAACAATTCCTCTTGCCACCGATGATTTTGCAGCCGCTGGTGGAAAACGCGCTGAAGCACGGTATCGCGAATTTAATGGAGGGCGGTACGATACGCATCCACATCGCCCAGCAAGAGCATTTGCTACGCATTAGCGTCGAAAATGAGGTCGATCTCGATCAAGTTACAAGTAATAAACCGGGACGGCGCGGCATCGGTTTGGCGAATGTGCGGCAGCGCTTGCAAAATGCCTATGCCCATGAAGCGAGCGTACATTGGCGTGCTAGCCCCGGTTTATTTCGCGTCGAAATGACGCTACCTATTCAACAAGTGGAGAGATGATGCGCGTTTTGATTGTCGATGATGAAGAGTTAGCACGTATGGTATTGCGCGAAATGTTGCTTGAACATGCCGATGTGGAGATCATTGCCGAATGCGCGAATGGCTATGAGGCGGTGAAAGCGATCACCGAATTGCAGCCGGAATTGGTCTTACTCGATATCCAAATGCCGAAACTCAATGGCTTTGAAGTGGTGGAACTAGCGAGTAGCCGCGATGGCATCGCGCCACGCTATATTTTTGTGACAGCCTTTGATCAATATGCACTAAAGGCGTTTGAAATCCACGCGATTGATTATTTGCTCAAACCCTATAGCGCTGCCCGCCTAACGCAAGCGCTAGCGCACGCGCGCCAAAGTTTGGGACAGACCCAAGCTCTCGCCCCCGTACTAGCGCAAGCGCAACCCGCGAGCGGGCCAATTGGGAGGATTTTGATACGCGATGGTAGCAAGGTGCATGTGCTCACCGTCGATAAAGTCGATTTCATCGAGGCGCAAGACGATTATGTGCAAGTGCATAGCGAGGGCAAAGCGTTTTTGAAAAATCAGCGCCTAAGCGAATTGGAAAGCCAACTCGATGGCAGCCGCTTTTTGCGCATTCACCGCTCGTATCTGCTCAATCTGGATAGGCTAGAACGGATAGAGCAAGCCAGCAAAGATAGCCACCAAGCGCTGCTGAAAGACGGTAGCCGCTTGCCGATTAGTCGTAGCGGCTATCAAAAATTGAAGGGGATGATGCAATAGCGCAGCTTCGGCCTTAGCCGTTTTTCAAGCTGGCAAACATCGCCCGCGCCTGCGCTACATCCTCTTCTTCGTCGCAATAGATCACCATTTCAACATGGCTATTCGCGGCAAAGGCATAGCCATACATCGCTTGCACTAATTCGATTTCTTCGTCTTCGTCGCCTTCATCGGCCTCTTCTTCTATGCAATAGCTATAAAACTGCACACCAGCTTGCTCGTTTTGCTGCACTTGTTGCGCTTGCTTGGGCTGCTTCTCGCGTATGCACTGCAAGCGCTGGGCGACGCTGTCGTTTTTATCGTTATTCCAAACCGCGATCCAAGCAGTGATGCCTTCGCGCCATAGCACCAGATCGCCATTTTCGATGCGGCGGTTAAAGCGTGCTGGCAGTTGTAGCGCCCACTGCTGCGGCATAGGGAAATGACCTTCGACGATGGGGAATGCGGGATTGAGTTGCATACGGATAGCGGGTTAAGTTGTCAATGAAATACGGCAGGAGCGCTATTTTAGCCCGTTGTTTGCGGCTGTGCCGATTTGCCGCAAGCGGTGCCACGCATAGGCATTGCAGCCCTCGCGCGCCCATGCCACACTGGCGTTTCTTGTCGCCGCCAATCGAAAACTGCCATGTCCCCACCAAAAAAATCGAAAAAACCGCCTGAAATATCGCCGCTAGAGCAAATCCACCGCCATTTGCGCCGCAAAATTCCGCCAACGCTCGCGCACTGGCCAGAGCAAGCGCAAAGCTGGGTCGAGGATTACTACGCCAATGCGGTGGAAGCGCAGATTTTTGAAGTGATGTTGCCACCCGCGGTGTTTCTCTTCGATTCAATCTGTGATCGCGTGATGCTCGCGTATGGCATCGCCACCCCAGCGCTGATGAAGCGCGATAACAGCCGTATCCGTGGTTATGCGAATGTGAACGCGACCGTGCAAGCGGCGCTAGGCGAACGCGCCTTTGTCGCCGATAAGGGACACTTCCTCGGCCACGCTTCCGGTGGTCAATTAGAAATCAATTTGTTTGCGCAACGGCGCGAACTCAATCGTGGTTGGTCTAGCGAAGGCAAGCGTTTTCGGGAAATGGAGCGCTATGTAGCCGACCATCCCGGCACTTTCTTTTACCACCGCCCACTGTATGAAG
>JACPVY010000263.1 GCA_016197345.1 Burkholderiales bacterium | reverse complement strand
GTCGGCTTCTTCAGCATCGATGTTGATGCCGATATTGTATTGTTTGGCCAATTGCACCAGCGTGGTCAAGCGTGGCAAGAGTTCGCCCATTACACGCGCATGTTGCGCCCGTGAATAGCGCGGGTGCAAGGCGGAAAGTTTGACCGAGATGCCGGGGCCATCTTTGATGCCACGACCATTCGAGGCTTTGCCGATAGCGTGAATCGCTTCTTCATAAGCGCGGAAATATTTTTCGGCATCGGCTTCGGTCAGTGCTGCTTCGCCTAGCATGTCATACGAATAACGATAGCCACGGGCTTCGTTGTCGCGGCTGTTTTTCAGCGCTTCGGCGATCGTTTGACCTGTCACAAATTGATTGCCCAGCATGCGCATCGCTAAATCAACGCCCTTGCGTATCAAAGGCTCGCCGCCTTTGCTAATGAGCTTGGTGAGGGCGGAACCGAGGCCGCGTTCGCTGCTGGTAGAGACTAATTTCCCCGTGATCAACAGACCCCAAGTGGCGGCATTGACGAACAGCGAAGGGGATTCGCCTAAGTGTTTAGCCCAATCGCCTTTCGAAATTTTGTCAGCGATTAAGCGATCAGCGGTTTGATTGTCGGGAATGCGTAATAGCGCTTCGGCTAAGCACATCAGGGCGACGCCTTCTTCCGACGACAATGAGAATTCGTGCATCAAGGCATCGACGCCAGAGGCGCGGGTGCGTTTTTCGCGCACTGCCGTGACAAGTTTGCGTGCCAGTTGTTTTTGCTCTGCTTTGACGTCAGGCTGTTTGGCGAGGATGGATTGCAGTTCGTTTTGTAGCCACTGCACCGCTTGCGCTTCTTCGCGGCGATAGGCAGATGTAATTGCGCTGCGCAATTGTTGCGGCACGCGCCGGATTTCATCCTGAAAAGCTGCAAATGGTATAAAGTCTGCGCCGGGGCGAGTAGCGGTATGCATGCAAGGTCTCTGGAATAAGGTGAAAAATCTAAATTAACAACAACGGGAAGCTGGCGCTGTTTGCAAATGCGACTAAGGATTGCTGTGAGCACCGTTAAGCGCTTGGTTGCATGGTATAAAATATAATATTTCATGCCCGCGCGCCAATAGCCTAGCCTTAAATTGTACGAGTATTTGTTGTAGATTTATTCCGGTATTGACGTTGGATGTCGATACAATGCATTTTAATGAGACAATTCGACCGAATAAAATTTTTCTCGTAGGAAGCACCATGCTTGACAAGATTAGCAAGAAGATTTTGACCGAACTGCAGACCGATGGCCGGATCAGCAATGTGGAATTGGCGACCCGCGTCAATCTCTCGCCGGCCGCCTGTTTGGAGCGTGTGCGCAAGCTGCACGAAGCGGGCTATATCATCGGATATACGGCGCAATTGAATCCGCAATTGTTGGATGTATCGTTGTTGGTATTCATTGAAGTGGTGCTAGACCGCACGACGCCAGAAGTGTTTGAAGCCTTCAAGCGTAGCGTGCAAACGATACCCGAAGTGCAGGAATGCCATATGGTGGCGGGTGGCTTCGATTATCTGGTCAAGGCACGCGTCAAAGATATGGCGGCCTATCGCGAATTTTTGGGCAAAACGCTATTGCAGCTCAAGGGCGTGCGCGAAACCCACACTTATGCGGTGATGGAAGAAGTCAAAAACACCACCAAGCTCCCCATTCGCTAAAAGCAGTCTCGAAAAACCTATTGCGCCAGTCGCTCGCTTGCATCAAGCGGTGATTTTCGAGACAACATTGGCTTTGCTGGCGATGGTTTTGCACAATCTACAAATTCAATGGCGAAAAAAGGCGAAAAAAAACCGCTGCACTAGGCAGCGGTCTGCAAGACAAAAAAACCGCTGTGGCTGTGCAGCGGTTTTTTAAATTCGGACTTAAAACTCGGCGCGCGATTCAGCGCAGCCATATACGGTGGAACTCCATTCAGCCTTGCGTAGCATACGCACTTGACCAGCACGACGCATTGCGCGGCGGCGGCTAATCATCACAGTCACTAGGCCAGCCACTACCAAGGTCATGACCACTAACAATAACAACACCAATTTGATCATCATTTTTCACCCCTTTTAATAGTTATCCACAATAAATTCTCTGTTCATGCATGTGATTATGCATTTTTTTTTGATAAGAGAACAGCCCCCGATTGTAAGAATTTATGGCGCAACAGTTGCAAAGCTGGGCTGGAAGGGCATGACACTGTGAAAATAGACAGCAGTTTGACCGTGAAATGTGGTGTGGATGTGCGGCAAGATCATGCATAAAGCACGTTATTTGGCGCTAAATGTAGATATTTATGCGGAAAATGGCATAAGATCGCGCTAAATTAGGTGTGTCTAGCGCGCTGATGAAAATCTCGGTTCTCTGCTTTTGAAAATGCTGCACAGCATCAAAAAGCGCTGAAAGCAATGTAAAAAATTTACTTTCAGCGCGCAACTGTCGCAAAAAACGCACATTGTTCTATGGTAATTTTGATCAGTTTTGAGGAAGATCACTTTTCCTGTGGCAAGGGTTTGTCCTTGTCTATCACCTCACGGCAATCACCCTTAATGATGGAATTGTCATAATTCGTCCAGCCATAGCTATCGACATAGCGTTTGTGCTGTTTGAACTTTTTGTTTAAAAAGCTCCACTCCAAACGTTCGTCAGGGTAGCGGATATCGCCCATATCGACCAAGCTATGAAAGATGTTTTCCGTTGATAGCCGGGCTTTGCGATTGCGTTTTAAGCGTTTCACCTTATCGGGAAAGGCTTGCGCATAGTCTTCCGAAAACCACATCATGGCTGGCACATGGAATTCATACTGCGTGTTATGGCCGTGGAAGGCCAGATTGCAGCTATTGTCGTACAGCGTTTGGCCATGGTCGGCGACATACAGCATAGAGCTAATCTGTTTGCTTCCCTGCAACTGCGCAATCACACGCGACAAAAACCAGTCGGTGTATAAGATGCTGTTGTCATAGCTATTATTGAGCTGTGGTTTGATCTTCAAATCGGTATAGACCGGTTTATCAACGCCAAATAGCGATGGCTTCCATTTGTCAAATTCGGGTGGATGGCGGTGGCTGTAGTTCCAGTGGCTACCGAGCGAATGCAAGACGATCAATTTTTTCGGTGTTGCATCTTGCATCGCATTTTTCAATGGCTCGAGCAAAATCTGATCGAAATTCGATTCATTCGTAAAGCCACCCAAATTCATGAATTGCACCACATCGGCTTCTTTAGCAAAGACAGAAATCGGCGTGTCGAACTGGCCAAACGAAATTTGGTTAGAGAGCCAATAGGTTTTAAAGCCCGCTTCCTTGAAAGCAGTTAAAAAAGATTTTTCTGCAAAGCCATCTTTCAAGCCTTGGGTTGCTGATTTGCGCGACAAAATGATAGGCACCGACAAGCGTGTTGCCGAAACCGAAGTAATCACATCGGGTAGCGTGATCAGATTCGGGATGCTTTTCAGATAGGGATTGGTTTCGCGCTCGTAGCCGTGTACGCTCCAGCGGTCGTAGCGCGAGGATTCGCCGATCACCATCACAATCACTTGCGGCGTCGTGTTTGGCGTCGCTAAGTGTGCTTTGAACGTAAAGCTGCGATTCTTTTCAGCCAGTTCGCCGAGATGATTGCGTTCTTCAACAAAATCAACGGCGCGCGCCATCAAGCCAAATGGCCAACTGCGCGTAAACGTACCCAGTTCAAATGGTGGATTGGCCCAATGCGGTAATTTTGGCCATTTGCTCTTCGTGCTGACGCTCGCGCTTGCACTTTCGCTCTCGTCGGCGTCTTCCAATTCTTCATCTTCGTCGTCTTCTTCGCTCGCCGACGCGCTGCTAGCGCTGACACTGTCGTTGCTGCCACTGCTGGAATTGCTAGCCGTGCTATTTGCCGCTAACACGGGAGTTGGACTAGCGCTCGCGCTATCACTCGCCTTGAGGCTAGGGCTGGCTTTGATACTCGCCTTCACGCTGGCCGCGCTCGCTACGCTGGTGCTGACTTTTGCGCTGCTTGCCTTAGGTTTTGCCTTCACACCGAAATGATAGCCATAGCCCCAAGCGCTAGCGACAATCGCCAACAACACTAAAATCACCCAGCGCGAGACATCGCCCCAATCCAAGGCACGCGTACGCCACGCTAAGCGCCAGCTATAAAAAAACCAGACCAGCACTGTGATCGCAATCCCCCCTAGCAACCAAATTTTTTGGCCGAGGAATTCCAAGGATTCGCGTGGGCTGGTTTCGGCAATGATGCCTAAGTGATGGGTGGAAATACCTTGGCCATAAAAAACTTGCAAATAGATTTCTGTTGGCAAGGCGACAAAGGCGGGGAAGAGAAACAGATGAAAATAAGCTGGACGCTTAAAGCTTGCCCATACCGCGAGCCAAGCGATGACCTCAATCCCCAATACCTGCCACCACAACGGCACTGGCTTACCCCATAGCAGCGGCGCGAACGGCACCGCTGACAAAATCAGGTAAGTGAAGATCAAAAATAAGTGGGCGGGACGCAGCAAAACAGGCATAAGGGCAAACGGCTAATTTCGGAAAGTGCGTATTATCGCGGAAATGAGGCGCTACCGCTGTTTCTGGTGGTAAATTTATTAGGACTCACTGTCAATTTGAGGTTGTTGCAAAAGGCAAAACGCATGCAGTAGGGTGGGCAACTTGTTGCCCACGGATTTGAGGTGTCGTAAAAAACACCTCATTTTGGTGTAATTCAGAATGGTGAACGGTCCGAATTGCGCAAATTTCTGTCCAAATAGCGAGAGTTACTGCCGTGGGCAAGCGAGTTGCCCGAACACCGACGGACAGCGTGCTGTCCGCCCGTACGAAAAGCAGCACCTTTTGCGACAGCCTCATTCCAGATCGGGCCTTCTTAGCCTAGGGCGGGTTGCAACCCGCCCACCCAAACCACTCAGTTATTCAACATTAATCAAATCGCCACGTATAAAACACGTCCACCGCGTTATTCGTCCCGGTTTGCACTTGTATCGAGAGCCGTGGGTTAAAGGTATAGCGCAATTTCAACAGGCTGCTAGCATTGCTCGCCCCTTGTTCTAGCGTCAAAAATGCTTTCGACGATAAGCGTTTGCCTACTGATAGCACTGTTGATTCCAGCCCCGCCGCGGCCGGAAATGTTGTCGATCCGATCGTTGTTACCGGGTTGGACCGGGGTGCTGTTATGCCTGACTTGCCTCATGCAGTTTGCATTGAGCCTCGCGATCGATGCGCGTTATGAGAAAGGAATCGGACGCGTTTATTATTGGATGATCTGGTATCCGGTCGTTTACTGGGTCATTAACGTGTTGACCACGGTATATACATTCCCGATCGC
>JACPVY010000473.1 GCA_016197345.1 Burkholderiales bacterium | reverse complement strand
GCAACGATGAAACCGAGATTGGTGGCAATAAGACTGTATTTGAAGCCAATCACAATCCGCAACAAGCAGAATTATTGATTAGCGCGACACTGCATTTGATGTCGCACTATAGCGCTGAAGGGGGCTGCCTGAAATTGGCGGCGGTAATAGAGCGGCATTTAAAAGCCCTCTCTCATGCGCAAGGGCTAGCGCCAGTGTTGAAGGCGACTTGCCAGCAGTTATCTGAGCAATGGGCAGGTGTGGTCGAACGCACGCTGCCGCAAGCGCAGAAAAAAACTTTGTTTGGCCGCCTCGTTGGCACGAGCTAAGCCTTTATTTTTTAAGGAAAAAAGATGATCGTCTGTGTTTGCAATAATGTTTCGGATCGCGAAATCAGCCAAGCTGTGGAATTAGGCGCAGCGACGATGGACGATTTGCAGCGCGACCTCGGGGTAGCAACTTGCTGCGGTCAATGCCATTCTTGCGCGAAGCAAGTGCTGCAAAGTGCGCTGACGCAGCCAAGTGCAGCCGCCATCGCACCTAGCCGCCATCGTAGTTTTGCGATGATGCTTGCGTAAGCTCATTAGAATTTGCAATGTCTGTTGTAATGGATTTCAAGCGCTTTGTCTTAGACCATAGGCGCGAGTTGGGCCTTGAATTCTGCTCAATCGCTTACTTCTCTTGGCAACGCGTTAAAATAGGCGCTTCCTGAATGCTGGTGGGAATTTTCCACCTAGCGCAGCTAAAAGAGGGGATCAGGTACATCCGCAGTGTCGTTCCGCTGCGATTGTGCTGGCACGAGCCAGACGTTATGCACCCGATTTCCATCAATGACCGCCGACATGAAATCAAAAATAAAGACCTCAGATTTACCGTTTCACGTACAAGATGCGCTGGATAAAATCGATGCGCCGAAGCCAAAAAAGTCGTATCGCACCACGATCATTGTCGTTTCCGTGATTATCGTGATCCATATCGCCTTAGCGTTTGCGATGAATGACAACATGATGAAACGTGCAAAACTACTGTTTCAGCCTGAAATCGTTTATGTGACAGTCATTCCACCAGCACAGCCATCCACACCCCCTGCCGCCAAACCAAACCAAGCTACACAGGCAGCATCGGCTAGCGCGAAAGTTGCGGCGACTGATGCTTCAACCACACCCACACCATCGGCAAATCCCGCTAGTAGCGCTGCTGCAAGTGCAGGTTCAGCCACGACATCCGCTAGTGCAGCGTCAACAGCGTCAAATACCAAAGCTGAGACAGCGTTGAAAAATTCAGCACCCAAGACAAAATAAACGGGTATTTAGCGCTGCTCGATGCCAGCCAATTCTGCGCTGACGCGAGCAAAGCGCGTTGCGAAGTGATTCACGTTGATTTACATCCCATCCGCCATCTTCTGATTCGAAAATAGGGGACACATTGAGCACTCAATCGCCGCTGCCACAAACACCCAACCACAGTGCGACCATTCTGCCATTTGCCGAAAGCCGCGCTCGCGAACCTGAAAAAGGGACAGGTTCAAGCGGGGAACAAACGCCACCGCACAAACGTCGCCGTTCGCGCCGCGCTGTATTCTTAGCATGGTTACGTACCACGCATTTGTATTTGGGATTGTGGGGCGCACTATTGGGTTTGATGTTTGGCGCTACTGGCATTTTGCTCAACCACCGTAGCGTGATGAAAATTCCTATCGAGCGCTCACAACAAACCACTGTGCAATTAGCGCTACCAACTCCCATGTTTCAAAATCCGCAGCAGATGTCGCTTTGGCTGCAAAAAGAATTGCATTTCGTGCCTGTGGGCGAACCCAATGTGCGCAAGCAAGAAGCGAAAAAAGTGATCTGGGCGGATCGTGAAGTGCAACAACCTGAGCGTTGGAATGTGTCTATGCACAACCCTCAGCATAGTTTTAACGCGGAATATTATGTCGGCAATCACTTTGTGAAATTAGATAAAAGTGACGCTAGTTTCATCGGCATGCTGACACGCCTACATACAGGGACAGGCGTGAATGTTTTTTGGATTTTGTTGGTCGATAGCATTGCTGGCAGCATGATTTTGCTATCACTGACGGGCTTTTTGCTGTGGACACAATTACACACCGTTCGTACGCTAGGCGTGTTGACCAGCATCGGCGCTTTGCTAGGGACGCTGTATTTCTTGTTGGCGGTGTAGCGTAAGGTTGTCTAGTGCTTTTCGTCACGAGGCGAAACCGCAGGCAGAAACATTTTTTTGAGAAAACCCGTGCGAGAGGCATTTCTCGGATTATCATTCTGTCATTCGGCAAACGCTATTCTGCGTTGCTACGCCCCCACTCAAGCACAGGAGCTTCCCATGAAAGGTGATACCGGCGTCATCAAGGTTCTCAACGCACAGCTAACCAATGAATTAACCGCGATTAATCAATATTTTCTGCATGCCCGCATGTATAAAAACTGGGGCTTTGATAAGTTAGGCAAGAAGGAATATGACGAGTCGATAGGTGAAATGAAGCACGCCGATAAATTGATCGAACGCGTGCTGATGCTGGAAGGCTTGCCGAATATTCAAGCGATGCACAAAGTGATGATAGGTGAAAACGTCGCTGAAATGATTAGCTGCGATTTGAAACTAGAGATGGCGGCGCAACACACGGTACGCGATGGCATCGCCGTCTGTGAAAAAGCGGCAGATTATGTCTCGCGCGACATTCTGACTGCAATTTTGGAAGATACCGAAGAACATATCGACTGGCTAGAAACCCAGCTTGATTTGATCGACAAGATAGGCCTGCAAAATTATTTGCAAAGCCAGATGGGCGCAGCCTCGTAATAGAGGCGCTATGAAGCATGTGCAAGGTGGGCAGCGCGCCCACCTGCTAAAAAATTAGGCTTGCGGCGGTAGAACGGGGATGGTGTCTTTGAACGTGGCACGTTCGGACAATTTATCCATCAATTTCGCCAAATTCGGATAGTCGCCACGCCAATTAATTTCTGGAAAACGAAACGCCAACCAGCCTAGCGCGCAACCGACCGCTACATCCGCCAAGCTATAGTGATTGCCGGTGCAAAAAGCTTGTTCCGCTAAATCATGAGACATTTGCTTCAAGCCAGCGTTGATTTTGCTCATTTGACGATCTATCCATACCTGACTTTGCTGCTCAGGCGCGCGCAACAGCTTCTCGAGAAATACCAGTACACCCGCATCAAGCACACCGTCCGCCAACGCTTCCCAGCATTTGACTTCTGCACGCTCACGGCCATTTGCTGGCAATAGCTTACAAACTGGCGTTAACGTGTCGAGATATTCCACGATCACGCGTGAATCATGCAGCACGGCGCCATCTTCCATGATCAGGCAAGGAACTTTGCCCAGCGGATTGGCGAGCGCCGCTTTGCTGCCCTCGGCCCACACATTATCTAATTCAAACGTGTAATCGAGCTTTTTTTCCGCCAAAACAATGCGGGCTTTGCGTACATACGGGCTAGTTAAAGAACCAATCAGTTTCATAGTCGCTACCAAGTTGAATGATTGGCGAAGTATAGCATTTGCTAGGCACGGCGCCCGATATTGTCTGAGGCTGGCTTTATGCATCACCGCGTGAAGGTGGAAGTGGCATGGTTACAAGCCTTGTCGCAAGCTGGTTTTAGCGAAATCAAACCTTTCTCGGATAGCGCAAATCAATTGCTAAACGATATCGTCGCCAACTTTAGTAGTGACGATGCAAGCCGTATCAAAGCGATTGAAGCGGTGACCAACCACGATGTGAAAGCGGTCGAATACTGGTTGAAGGAGCGTGTCGCTGACTCCGCCGAATTAACTGCCGCCAGCGAATTCATTCATTTTGCCTGCACTTCAGAAGACATTAACAACACGAGCCACGGCATGATGTTGAAAGCAGCGCGCGATCAAGTCATGCTGCCTAGCCTGCAAAAGCTGATCACCAAGCTAACAGAGATGGCGCAGCAACACGCAGCGCAACCTATGCTGTCGCGCACACATGGTCAAACCGCTAGCCCGACCACGCTAGGCAAAGAAATCGCCAACGTCGTCGCGCGCTTGCAACGTGGCTATGAACGCATCGCTAACGTGCAAATTCTAGGCAAAATGAATGGCGCCGTTGGCAACTACAATGCGCATTTATCGGCCTACCCTAGCTTTGACTGGCCTGCATTTTCGAAAAATGTGATCGAACAACGCTTAGGCTTGACGTTTAATCCCTACACGATTCAGATCGAGCCACACGATTACATGGCTGAATTATTCGATGCTATCGCTCGCTGCAATACGATTTTGCTCGATATGAATCGCGATATCTGGACTTATATTTCGCTCGGATACTTCAAGCAAACCACCAAAGCTGGCGAAATTGGCTCTTCAACCATGCCTCATAAAGTCAATCCAATTGATTTCGAGAATTCAGAAGGCAATCTGGGCTTAGCCAATGCGGTACTGAAACATATGGCGGAAAAATTGCCCGTCTCGCGTATGCAACGCGATTTGACCGATTCCACCGTCCTGCGCAATATCGGCGTCGCCTTCGGCTACACCCAATTAGCGTATGACAGTTGCCTGCGCGGCTTGAATAAGTTGGAAGTCAATCCAGAACGCTTGCTGCAAGATTTAGATAATTCTTGGGAAGGAATTGACGCGTGGCAAAGGGATTTCCCGCGCTGCGTTGCAAGAGTTCATCCAAGGTTTGGCGATTCCGCAAGAAGCGAAAGATTTATTGCTAGCGATGACACCCGCGAATTACATCGGTATCGCCGCGCAATTGGCACAACAAATTAATGCCTGAGTTAATACCTGACTTAATGCCCTAAAGCAATTAAGTACAGCGAGGGGCTGCTAGCTACAACTCAGCCACACCGTGGTAGCGGTATCGTGCGCCGCTACCACGTTAAGCAACCCAATTTTGGGTAAGTAGGGACGCACAACACACATTATCTTGTTTTCTTTGTTATATTGACGCTTTCCAGCGCAGACCGCCCGGTTCGTGCATGTACGATTCGCTTTTGATCGAGGCAATATGACAAGCTACACCAAAACAACGATGGTTTTGCATTGGTTGATGGCCCTCTTGATCATCGCCGCGTTTTTTCTTGGCATCACGATGACCGATATTCCCGGTCTCACTCCCACCAAACTCAAATACTATTCTTGGCATAAATGGCTGGGGGTAACGGTCTTCCTCCTCGCCTGTATCCGCCTGCTGTGGCGCATCAAGCACGCCGCCCCCCCCTATCCTGCGTCTATGCCAGCTTGGCAACAAAAAGCGGCGCATGGCGTTCATCATTTGCTTTATCTGCTGTTTTTCCTGTCCCCTATTTCCGGCTATTTTTATAGCTTAGCGGCGGGTGTGCCTGTGGTCTATCTCGGTGTCATCCCCTTGCCAGTTTTTATTGAACCGAACAAAGAATTGAAAGTCATATTGAAAGAAGTGCATGAGCTGATTAACTACGGCATGTTAGTCGTCGTTCTCGCCCACGTTGGCGCAGCATTCAAGCATCACTTCATTGAAAAAGATGGCATTTTTAAGCGGATTTTGCCGCTCAAATAAACGAAAGGATTTGCATGTCACACCCCTCCATGTTGCGCCTAACGCACCTAACACTAGCGACCATCGCTGCTAGTCTAGCCCTTAGCGCGCAAGCTGCACCGCTCAAAACAGATGCGGCAAAAAGTAGTGTCACGGCGGTGTTTAAGCAAATGAACGTGCCCGTTGAAGGCAAATTCAAGAAATTTAGCGCCAATATTGATTTTGATGCCGCCAAGCCCGATGCTGCCAAAGCCAAGGTTGAGATCGATATCGCCAGCTTTGATTTAGGCGCGCCCGATTTCAATTCTGAAGTGTTGAAACCCGAATGGTTCAACAACGCCAAATTCCCCAAAGCCAGCTTTACCTCCAGCAGTATCAAAGCCAACTCGGCCACTCAACTGACTGTCAATGGTTCACTCAATATCAAAGGCAAAGCAGCCAATGTCAGCTTTCCATTGAGCTTGAAAAAAGAAGGTAATGCCTTTGTTTTTGAAGGTAACTTACCCATCAAACGCCTAGCCTTCAATATTGGCGAGGGTGAATGGAAGGATACTGGCATGGTCGCCGATGAGGTTGTCATCAAATTCCGTGTCAGCGCAGCGCCTTAAAGCAGGCCATCTCCCATCATTGTCTGCATTTATTTAACACACTTTTTCAGGAAAACACATGAAGCTTCGTTCCATTTTATTGGCCGTACTCGCTACCGCTAGCGCATCAAGCATGGCTGCAACCTACAACATCGAACCGAATCACACCTATCCAAGCTTCGAAGCAGATCACATGGGTATTTCGGTGTGGCGCGGCAAATTCACCAAAACCAGCGGCAAAATCGTGCTCGATAAAGCAGCAAAAACTGGTTCGGTAGATATCACCGTCGATACCAATTCGATCGACTTTGGCCACGCTAAAATGAATGAGCACGCCAAGACACCCGATATGTTTAACGTCGCAAAATTTCCAAACGCAACATTTAAAGGTTCGAAATTGACGTTTGATGGCGACAAGTTAACCGCTGTTGAAGGTGAATTCACGCTGTTAGGTGTGACAAAACCATTGACGCTGAATGTCAGCAAATTCAAATGCATTGAACATCCAATGCTGAAAAAAGAAGTATGCGGCGCTGACGCTACTGCCGAATTCAAACGCACCGACTTCGGTTTAGGCTATGGCACGCCACGTTTTGCCCCTGAAGTACGCTTGCAAATTCAAGTCGAAGCAATCAAAGCAGACTAAACTCTGCACCGCTGGGTCGAGCCGCACACACGCTAGCGTAATAGCGCGGCTTGACCCGCACCTTAGCCAAGGAGAGCACGATGGGACATACTTTTGAAGAAAGAATGGCTGGCGCAGTGCATGTGAAAGCGCAACAGCAAACACATTTGCATCCCAATGCCTTGGTTTCACTCGATGGTAAAGCCGGGCAGGCTTATCGGGTGCAAGCGACCAATCTCGATAGCAGCCATGTGGCGCGCGTCAACGTATTTGGCTTCATGCCACATCCCCCTGTCCCCGTTTTCTTAAGCAGCCTGATTCTGCCGGGCATGGCCCAAGACGTGATTTTCAAAATGCCAGAAACAGGTTCGGTCATCGTCAAAAATACGACGCAAGGCGAAACCACACCAACGCCGGTGATCATGGTAGAGTTTTTTGAAATTACGCTGCCAGAGCAGAAGTAATACCGATAGGAAAAGCCGCCGGCAGGCTGCTAGCGGCCATGAATAGGAATGGTGCTATTCTGCGTCGTTCAATTGCAGCGAAGTCCGCAACCAAGAGACGAGCGGCAAGGCATTTTTGTAAGTGTCGGCCAGATGTTTGACCAGCTCTTCGCCATTACTGAGCTGTAAAGGCGCCTCAACCCACACCATGAAATCTTTCAACTTCAGATATTCCAAATGTGGACTATCGACGCTATAGCCTTTCGGTGGACGCGCTAACTGGCGCTCACGCTCAATCTGTATTCCGCCAAAGGTTTCCAGCAATTTCTTATTTTTCAAGACTTTGCCAAACCCGCTTTCATCTGCAACGATTTGCTCACGAATTTGCTTTAAACGCTCAGGTGGCGGCATATATTCACCGCTCGCAATGAATAAAGTGCCGCTCGCATCGATGTGAAAATAATAGGCCGGGCCGCCGCCTTCGCTCGGCTTTTTGCGGCCACTAGGAACGATGGAAGCCGAAAAAGTCGTTTTATACGGGCTTTTATCAGCGCCAAAACGGACATCGCGATTAATGCGGAATAAAGCTTTTTTAGCGTCGCAATGCGTTACTTCAGGGTCAGTTTTCGCCAATTGCACGATCAGTTGCGCCACCACACGCAAAAATTCTTCGCGCAAAATATCGTAACGCGGCTTGTTCATGACAAACCAAGCGCGGTTGTTATTTTCTTTCAACTCAGCCAAAAATTGCGTTAAATCGCGTAAATGCATTGCATTTTCTCCTATCGCTAGTCGCCTTCGCTTATTCCGCAGGATCGCGCTTTAATATCGGGCGCTTGCCTATCAAGACTTCTAACGCCACTTTTTCACTTTTGCGCAATACTGAAATTTTCGCCTTTGAGCCGGGCGTCAATTGTGCGATCAAATTCAGCATTTCAGTGGTATCACCGACTGGTTTGCCTTCTACCGCTAACAAAATGTCGCCAGGACGCACACCTGCCTTGTCAGCAGGACCATTTTTCAACACGCCTGCAATGATTGCGCCACTCTTTTGAACCAGACCAAAGCTTTCCGCTAATTCCGGGGTGATATCTTGTGGCTCGACACCAATCCAACCACGCACCACATGGCCAGATTTGATGATGGATTCCATCACCATCTTCACGGTTGTCGTGGGAATCGCAAAGCCAATCCCCAAGGAGCCGCCACTACGCGAGTAAATCGCCGAATTAATTCCGAGTAAATTACCTTGCGTGTCGATCAGCGCGCCACCCGAATTACCAGGATTAATCGCCGCATCAGTTTGAATAAAATTTTCGAAGGCATTGATACCAAGGTGATTGCGCCCTAGCGCCGAAACGATGCCCATCGTCACTGTTTGCCCAACACCGAATGGATTGCCAATCGCGAGCACGACATCGCCTACATGTGCCGTTTCTGAATGCCCTAGCGTAATAGCGGGCAGATTTTGCATATTGATCTTGATGACCGCCAAATCCGTTTCAGGGTCGGTGCCGACAATAGTCGCCGAAGCTTTGCGCCCATCAGCCAAGGCTACCTCGATTTCATCGGCCGCTTCCACCACATGGTTATTCGTCAAAATATAGCCTTGCGCACTGACGATCACACCAGAACCTAGGCTAGATTGCTTTTCATCTTCGCCATCTTGCCGATCACCAAAAAAACGGCGTAGCAAAGGATCTTGCAAACCACGATTTTTATTGGCCGGTTCTTTGCTCGTGAAAATATTGACGACCGATGGCATCGCACGCTTAGCAGCCTCGCTATAAGAGGCTTGTGCGGCACCAACGGGCGCTTCTGCTAGCGTGATGCCAGACGGCGCGATATGCACATTTGGCGCGCCTGCTATACCACGCTGCCCCAACCATTCTGGCCTTAAGGTCAGCACAATAAACCACAGCGCCAAACCGACGGTGACAGTTTGCGCAAATAAGAGCCATAAACGTTGCATGATGGATTCGTCGAAAAATGGGAATGGCGGAAATATGGTGCCGTCACACCAAATTCCAAGACGCGACGGCAGGCTATAGGGTAGGTCTTTTTAACGCTGTGTCTTTAAAGAATCGCGAATTTCGCGCAATAACAACACATCTTCAGGGGTTGGGGCGGGCGGTGGCGGCGCTGCGGGAGCGGGTTGCGGACGGGCGCGATTCATCAAACGGACCATTTGAAAAATCACAAAAGCGAGAATCAGAAAATTGAGGGCGATCGTCAAAAAATTGCCATACGCCAGTACCGCCCCAGCTTTTTTTGCCTCAACCAGTGTCAACCCAGCCGATTGACCATTGAGCGGGATATACATATTCGAAAAATCCAGGCCACCGACCAATTTGCCGATGACAGGCATAACGACGTCTTGCACGAGAGAATCAACGATTTTGCCAAACGCACCACCAATGATGACACCCACGGCCAAATCAACCACATTGCCCTTCACCGCAAATTCTTTGAATTCCGCATTTCCCGCATTTTCACTTTAAAACGTCCTTCGGCTCCGCTATAATTTAAGGTTGCTAGAAGTTATGTTAATGCTTCGTACAGATTTCGCATTTTGACTGATTGGGGTTGGTATGAGTAACGAAAAGCAGGTCGATTCCGGCCGTCGCGGCTTGCTCGTCGCTACGTGCGCGGCGGGTGGTGTGGCTGGTCTGGCCACTGCAGGAGCATTGGTGAGCACGTTTCAACCGTCTGAGCGCGCAAAAGCGGCAGGCGCACCAGTAGAAGTGGATATCTCCGATATCAAAGCTGGTGAAATGAAAGTGGTCGAATGGCGCGGGAAACCAGTTTGGATTCTTAAGCGCACAGAAGAAATGATGGCAAGCTTGGAAAAAACCAAGGATAAGGTCGCCGATCCAACGTCGGATGTGCCCTATACCATGGATATTCCATCGTATTGCAAAAACAATCACCGTTCACGTACCGAGCATAAAGACGTGCTAGTTGCCGTCGGTATTTGCTCGCATTTGGGCTGTTCCCCTAGTTCGAAATTCCAAGCTGGCGCGCAACCTTCGTTGCCAGATGACTGGAATGGCGGTTTCCTCTGCCCTTGCCACGGTTCCACCTTTGACTTGGCAGGTCGGGTTTACAAGAACAAACCTGCACCGACCAATTTGGATGTGCCACCACATATGTATTTGTCGGACTCCAAGATTTTGATCGGCAAAGACGAGAAAGGCGAGGCTTAAATCATGGCGTTTGTTGAGAAAAAAGTAGCGGCCAATGCGCCGATTTTGGAAAAAGGCTTAGCGTGGGTTGATTCCCGCTTTCCGTTGACCAAACTATGGGAAGATCAATGGGGCAAATACTATGCTCCAAAAAACTTCAATATCTGGTACATCTTCGGTTCCCTAGCAATGCTAGTGCTGATCCTACAGATCGTCACCGGTATCTTTTTGACGATGCACTACAAACCAGACGCCAACTTAGCGTTTGCATCGGTTGAATACATCATGCGTGAAGTGCCTAGCGGCTGGTTGGTGCGCTATATGCACTCCACTGGCGCTTCGGCGTTCTTCATCATCGTTTATCTGCACATGATGCGCGGCCTGCTATATGGTTCGTATCGCAAACCACGTGAATTGATTTGGTTGTTTGGTTTCGCGATTTTCTTGTGCTTGATGGCTGAAGCTTTCTTTGGTTATCTCTTGCCTTGGGGTCAAATGTCTTACTGGGGTGCGCAAGTTATTGTTAACTTGTTTGGCGCGATCCCTTTCATCGGCCCAGATCTGTCGTTGTGGATTCGTGGTGACTACGTTGTTTCTGACGCTACCTTGAACCGCTTCTTCGCTTTCCACGTCATCGCAATTCCTTTGGTATTGCTTGGCTTGGTGGCAGCGCACTTGATCGCCTTGCATGAAGTTGGCTCGAACAACCCAGACGGCGTTGAAATCAAAGACACCTTGGGCGCAGATGGTCATCCACTCGATGGCATTCCTTCGCATCCTTACTACTCCACGCACGATATCTTTGGTGCTTGCGTGTTCTTGACCATTTTCACTGCAGTTGTTTTCTTCGGCCCTGAAATGGGTGGCTACTTCCTCGAATACAACAACTTCATCCCTGCTGATCCGCTGAAAACGCCAAACCACATTGCACCAACGTGGTATTTCACGCCGTTCTATTCGATTTTGCGTGCAACGACTTCTGACTTCTTATACATCGTACAAGCAGGCATCGCCGCTTATGTTGTGCTGATCTACATGAAATCGAATTTGCGTGGCTTACTCAAAAATGCGATTGCAGTGGTGGGTTTAGCGATGATCATCGGCATGATGCCGCATATGCTAGATGCTAAATTCTGGGGCGTTGTGTTGTTCGGTGGCTCTGTGATGATTTTGGGCGCCTTGCCTTGGTTGGACGTATCGAAAGCGAAATCGATCCGCTATCGTCCTGATTGGCACAAAGTGATGTACATCATCTTTGGTATTGCCTTTGTTTCCTTGGGCTATCTCGGTGTGCAACCACCATCGCCAGTTGGCGGCGTGGTTTCCCAAGTGTGCACCGTGATTTACTTTGCATTCTTCCTGTTGATGCCTTGGTGGAGTGGTTCGGGTGAATTCAAACCTGTACCGAAACGTGTCACGTTTCATCCACATTAATCCAGCGAGCACGAAAGCACATAAGGAATAAAGACATGAAATTGATGAAAAACCTGTTTGCTGCACTGGCCTTCGTGCCAGCGTTAGCACTGGCCAATGCTGGCGGCTACCCGCTGGATCGTGCGCCTGAGCGCACCGAATTGGCATCGTTGCAAAATGGTGCGAAGCTGTTCGTCAACCATTGCTTGAACTGCCATGCCGCGGCCTCCATGCGCTATAACCGCTTGCGCGATTTGGGCTTGACCGAAGAGCAGATCAAACAAAATCTGTTGTTCACGGGCGATAAAGTGGGTGACATGATGAAAACCACTTTATCCGTGAAAGATGCAAAGGCGTGGTTGGGTGCCTCGCCACCGGATTTATCGGTGATTGCTCGCGCTAAATCGTCGGAAGCTGGTACGGGTGCAGATTATTTGTACACGTATTTGCGCACCTTCTACAAAGACGATAGCCGTCCAACAGGCTGGAACAATTTGGTCTTCCCTAACATCGGCATGCCACACGCTTTGTGGGAATTGCAAGGCATTCAGGGCTTGAAAGAGCATGCAAAAGCTGAACACGCTAGCGCAGGCAAGGAAGGCGAAAAAGCGAAAGAAGGCGAGCATGAAGCACATGCCCTGCCAGAGCTGGAAATCATCAAAGCTGGTTCGATGAACAAAGCGCAATATGACGTCGCCGTGGCTGACTTGGTAGGCTATATGTCGTGGATGGCAGAACCAGCACAATCGACCCGCAAAAAAATTGGCGTTTGGGTCTTGATGTTCATGGGTGTACTGTCCTTCTTGACTTGGCGCCTGAATGCATCGTACTGGAAAGAAGTGAAATAAGAGGTCGCATTTCTCCTCCTATTTCTGTTGTGCCCGCGCCTAGCGGGCACTCACTCAGGGTGGCCGCATAGTTCAACTTTGCGCTCACCCTCTTTGTTTTAAGGAAAACTCAACATGATGGTTCTCTATTCGGGTACCACTTGCCCATTCTCCCAGCGCTGCCGCCTTGTTCTGTTTGAAAAAGGCATGGATTTCGAAGTGCGCGATGTGGACTTGTTCAATAAGCCAGAAGACATTTCGACGATGAACCCTTACGGCCAAGTGCCGATTTTGGTTGAACGCGATTTGATTCTGTATGAATCGAACATCATCAACGAATACATCGACGAACGCTTTCCGCATCCACAATTGATGCCAGCAGATCCTTTGATGCGTTCCCGGGCACGCCTGATGCTGTTCAATTTCGAAAAAGAATTGTTCACGCATGTGCATGTGTTGGAAAATGAAAAGTCGAAAGTTGGCGACCGAAGCCATGACCGCGCCCGCGCGGAGATTCGCGATCGTTTGACCACGCTAGCGCCTTTGTTTTTGAAAAACAAATACATGCTGGGTGACGAATTTTCGATGCTAGACGTAGCGGTCGCCCCTTTGTTGTGGCGCTTGGATCACTATGGCATTGAATTGTCGAAAACTGCCGCACCTTTGATGAAATATGCAGAACGCATCTTCTCGCGCCCTGCTTATATCGAAGCACTGACACCATCAGAAAAAGTTATGCGTCGTTAATTGTCGCCAATAATGGCAAACAGCAGCTAAACAGCGGCTATTTGCCTACCAATTGCGACAGAGTACCCGGACTTCCTTGTCCGGGTTACTCACCTCTACTGATGACAAGCCCGCTTGTCAACATTCGCAACCCACCTGGCATTAGTCGCCAGTAGCCGGATTAGCCATGTCAGAAATTTCAACCAAGCCTTATTTGATACGCGCCATTTATGAATGGTGCAGTGACAGCGGCTATACACCGCATATTGCAGTCAAAGTCAACGCGGGCACCCGCGTGCCAATGGCCTTTGTCAAAAATGGCGAGATTGTCTTAAACATCAGCTATGGTGCAACGATTTGCAGCCTAGCACCGAGGGCGCCCCCCCTGCGTTAGCTAGCGTGACCTCTATTCAAGGCGAAAATCGCAATTCTGGGCCAGAAATTGATCCAGAACCACCAAAAAAAGGTGGGCGTCCGACCCTAACACGCATTAAATAGCGTATAATCCTGAATTCGCGATTTGGTGTGAAGCCAGAAAGCGAGAGCAGTAACCGTTTTACCCCCGCCGGCTTAGCTCACTTGGTAGAGCAGTTGATTTGTAATCATCAGGTAACCAGTTCGATTCCGGTAGCCGGCACCAGAATTTAAGCATCAAAGAAAAGGGCTGTCTGCACACGCGGACGGCCCTTTTTACTTCCCTCTCAAATTCCCCCCCCTACATCAAAAACACCAACAATACGGTATTGAGCGAATTTTCCATAGACACTGAAATATCCGACGTGCAATACTTCATTCAATGCAATGCTCGAAACCACCTTTTCGACAAGCCTGCACATCGTCCAAACAACAATAATTAGCCTCTCCCTCTCAGCCTGCAATAACAAGCCTCTATAACGCCGCACCTCCGTTCATACACCCCACACTTTTCAGAATTTTGGAACCGAGCATGTCCGATATCACCCCACTCCTCACCACTGGCCCTAGCGCTCAACGTGTCGATATTGTTTTCCTCGCCGAAGGTTATCAAGCTGCAGAACGCGATAAATTCTTAAGCGATGCGCGCAAATTTCTTGACTATATGCTCAGCCCTGCCAATAGCAAGTTGAACCAACCTTTCGCGGACTATCACAACTATTTCAACGCCAACGCTTTATTTTTCGCCTCTAAAGATTCGGGCTTGGACTTGCTCAATAGCAAAGTCGACACCTATTTTGATAGCGCACAGCATGGTGCAGATGGGCGCATGGTGTTTGGCGACGCGGGTAAAGTAAAAACAGCGATTGACGCGGCCTTAGTACCAAATGCCAGCGAAATGCGGATTGTCCTCATCAACTCCGACACCTATGGCGGAACAGGTGGTGAAGTCGCTTGGGTCACCGCAGGCAATGCTAAATCCGCTGACGCGGTATTGCATGAGTTTGGCCATACCTTTGCTGGTTTACAGGATGAATATGTTGAACAAGAAAACGATCGGCCAATCGATGAACTCATTAGTGTTCACTTAACCAACGACCTCAAGCACATTCCATGGAAGAATTGGCTTGGTTTCACGGACGAACTGGGGACGGTTGGCATCTATGAAGGCGGTCTGTATCACAGCAAGGGAGTTTGGCGCGCTACTCAAGAGTCTAAAATGAAAGCATTAGGCTACGCCTTCAATGCGCCGCAAAAAGAAGCATTCGCCCTCGCTTATTATCAAACCATGGGCGATTATCTGTCATTGGATGCAAGCATCCCAGGGCTAGTACAAGCATATGCTCCGGATACAAACCTGCTCTCATTTACTTGGGGCGTTAACGGTAAGACAAGCGCACCAAGCAGCAGCAACTTCCTCGATTTATATGCACAACATGCCTATAGCAATGGCAATACCATCGCCGTAACAAGCGTCGATAATACTGGCTATATCCGTACCGACTTGCAGCAAACCCTACGCACGAAAAGCTTCGTCTTGAACGCCCCACAGGCAACTGAGGTGACGACCAGCACTTACCTAGCAACGCAAAGCAATACGCTATTTCACGCCTCGGCGATCAATAACCGCATCACATTTGCAGATAGCGCCAATGCCAACTATGTCGATGGTGCTGCGGGTATCGATGTCATCAATCTCCCCAATACTGCAAGTGCTTATAGCATCAGCAAACTTGGCTCAAGCAGCTATTTACTACAACAAAATGGGCTACCCAAATTTGCATTGCACGATATCGAGTATGCCCATTTTGCGGACAAAACTGTCGATCTTGCGACCCTACAGGCGCTCGATGACAACACTGCGCCAAATGTACAAATCCTGTTACCCGAGCAGGATGCCAACAACGCCGATCCACATGCGCCTATCACCATCCAATTTAGTGAAGCCATTTTTGGCGGCAAAGGCAAGCTTACCGTCGCCGACATCAACAATGTCGCTATCGAGACCTTTACGGCCGATAGCGGCAAAGTGGAGTTTTCTGCCAATACCTTGACCTTACACCCAAGCTACGACCTACCGGGCCTAAGCGAAATCCACTTGGTGCTGGAACATGGCAGCGTCAGTGACGCCAGCGGCAACGAAGTCAATTTGGGCAGCGCTTACTCCTTCAAAACAGCAAAAAATGTTGATGGAAATCTGATCGGCAGCGCCGCAAACGATTCGATGCTCGCTCGCGCCGCCAATGATCATTTGAGCGGCCTAGGCGGTAACGATACGCTGGACGGCGGTATGGGGCGCGATACCGCTGTTTTCAATAGTCCACGCGCGGCAAATACCATTACCATCGACACGACCAATTCCAACGCGACTGTAGCGGGCCCAGAAGGGACAGACAGCCTGCACGATATTGAACGCTTGCAATTCAATGACCAGATCGTTGCGCTGGACATCAACGGCAATGCTGGTCAATGCTATCGCCTCTTTCAAGCGGCGTTTAATCGCAAGCCAGACAATGATGGATTGAAATATTGGATAGGACGAATGGATAGCGAGGCCAATTTGACCGAGGTGGCGAGCGCCTTTGTCAGTAGCAGCGAATTTCAAGCTGCGGGCAATTTCAGCAATGCACAATTTGTCGGCAAGCTCTATGAAAATGTCTTGCACCGTACACCTGATGCCTCTGGCTTAGCATATTGGGCAAATCAACTGAACATCCAGCAAATGAGCAAACCGCAGGTGCTGGCAGGTTTTTCGGAGTCCATGGAAAACAAAATTAACGTCATCGGCTCAATTGAACATGGCATCGCGTGGTCGTTCTAGCCACGGCACATCAAGCATCAAATTGAAAAGCGCAGTAGCGGGCGAACTGCCACTGCGCTTTTATCTACTACCGACATCTAAGCCTACAATTGGCGAACAAGGCGAATACATTGCCCCGAAGCCTTGAGCACATTTAATTTTGGAACAAGCTCTGTCCCTTATTCCATACCGCCTCCGCCACATTGCGTCCTAAGTCTTGACCAGCTTGATTCGCGCTAGCAAAGTGAATTCCGCCATAAATGCGTGACACACCAGCCTCGAGCGCAGCATCGGTAAAAGTCGGCCAAGCGAGCGTCAAAGGCGATTTCGGTAAATTTGCTTCGAAACTACTCCAACCAACGGCAAAAGTTTGACTGTGGCCAAACTTATCACTGCCAGTGAAACGCTTCAAAATCTCCGCACCTGCCGCGCTAAAGGCACTGTGTCCTGAGGTATATTCGGCAAAAGGCGGGGTGATAAAATTACGCGATTGATAGGGATACCATTGCGCCCCATCCGTCATTTTTATGCCCTCATTCGGCCCGGCAAAACTAGCGATTTGCTTGCCCGCATAGAGCGCGCGAATTGCAGTAAATGGCCGTGACGTGTTGTAGAAACGCTTAGCTTCCCAAGTCGCAATTGCCGCGTCCAACATGGCATTGCCCATTAAGAAAAATAGCTTGACGTCTGCATCCAAAGAATTTTGGTCACGTTTAGCGACGATCTGAGCAAATAACATCCAATGCCCTGGAGGCAATACCGAAGCCGGCCCATCGGCCCAATATTCTGCGATCACCTTTTGTTGCTCAGTCAAATTCGCTAAGGCATCGACCACGCCCTGCACTTCCGTTAAGTAGCTTGGGGTGCCATACACAGGTGGTGCGGGAGGTCGTAACTGACTACCAGATGCTAAGGCGAACGGCAAGACGCGTCCCCAATGTGCGCCAATATAGCTAGGTGACGCACCATTGGCAAAGCGCAATTGCTGCCACTTACTTGGGTCTGTCACCACATCCGGCGTATTAACAGGGACATATCCGGTGTAATCGGCATAAGCACCGGGGGCCAAATTACCGAGTTGATTAGCGCCATCGTTTTGTCGCAAATCCAGCAGCGCCTTCGCAGCGACATTACCGACGCCGATAGGGTTACTGGCGTCAGTGCTCC
>JACPVY010000472.1 GCA_016197345.1 Burkholderiales bacterium | reverse complement strand
CCACCGCCATGCACATGCAGGTCGATAAAGCCGGGCAGCAGATAATCATCGTCATTGATGGCAGGATTGACTGCTTCACCCAAAATATCCAGCACATGTTCATTAAATCGGAGTGCTCCACCAACCCAACCTTGCGGCGTTAAGACATTGCCTTGGAGTTCGCAATAAGAATGCTTCATCGACGCGACTCCGCTACAAATTCATAAAAATCGCTGCGGCAATAGGAATGCGTCAGCTCGATCGCGATGCCATTTTCCAAATAGCCGACGCGGGTGATGTGTAGCATTGCTACTCCTTGTTTGATGCCTGCTAGCCGTGCTTGTTCAGCACTGGCATTGATGGCGCGGATATGTTGCAAGGCACGCACTGGGACTGTCCCGCAATTCTCCAAATAACCGTATAAAGAATCGGTGACTGTACCGGGATTCGGCAGATATTGCGCTGGAATTGCGCTGGTTTCGATTGCCATCACGACGTCATCAGCGGTGCGCAATCGTTTCAACCGCGCTACCACTGTATTCGGGGACAGGCCGAGTGCCATCAATTCTTCTGGTGTGGCGATGCCAGTTTCGCGTTGCAACCATTGCGAGCCGGCGATAAAACCACGTAGATTGAGTTCTTCGCTAAAGCTCGATAAGCGAGATAGCGGTTGTTCCAGTTTGGGGGTGATATAGGTGCCTGAACCGCGTTTGCGCGTCAACATACCGCGTTCGCATAGCATGTCAATCGCTTTGCGGGCGGTGACGCGCGAGATATCTAAGGTGTCCGATAGCATGCGTTCTGAAGGCAAGGCTTCATTGGGACGCCACAACCCAGCGTGAATGCTAGCGGCAAGTTTATTCGCCAATTGCAAATACAGCGGCGTCACGCTGTCACCATCGGGCTTGAATTGGGAGAGTTGCGCTTGGAGTCCTAGCACGATTTTTCCTTCAAGTGATGGCGTATCAATTGCAGGGCGCCGGCAGCGGCATCCCCATGCGGTGTCACCACGCGCTGCAACAAACTAGCGGGTAGGAATTCGCGTAGCGGCGCGGCGAGACCACCACACAATGCAATCGGGACAGTCCCCGCCGGGTCAAGCGCGGCGGCGATTTTGGCGATTTCTTCGCCTGCTTGATGCATGATGGCATTGGCCACTGCATCGCTCGCCGCATGCTCGATGACGATAGGGGCTAATTGGGCGTAATTGGTTTGCGTGGCACGCGCTAGCCAATCGAAGAGGGCGTCGCGTTCGCCGCCGCAAAATTCGATCACGGCACGGGCAAAATAGGTATTGGCGGCACGGCCATCGAGTGCGTGTTGTGCATGCTGGATGGCGCGTAAGCCTAGCCATGCGCCTGAGGCTTCATCGCTAGCAGGAAAACCCCAGCCGCCGACTTCGCGCCGTATGCCGTGCGGCAATAAGGCTTCGCCGACGCTACCGGTGCCAATCGCGATAATCGCGCCAGCTTCGCCTTTGTGGGCGCCGAGCAGGGTGGTAAAGGCATCGGTTTCTAGTGCAAAGGCGGCGAACCCCGGATTTTTAGCGGCAAATTTCGCTGCCCATTGTTTGTTGTGCACACCAGCTAAGCCGAGGCCGATAGCCATTTGATGTAGGGCAGGGCGGGCACGGCCCGCTTCGGTAAAGGCGGCATTTAAAGCGTCTGTCACGGCGCCCCACGCTTGGTTGATACCATGCATTAAACCTGATGGGCCTGCAACGCCGCGCGCCACTTCAACCCCATCCATTGTTTCTACACGCAGACGTGTGCCGCTGCCACCACCATCTACGCCGATCACATATTCAACCATATTCTTCACATTCACATCCATTTCTGAGCATTTCGCGAGCCCGATAGCGCGCGGTAAGTGGAATATTGGTCTTGTCTATCTTTGCAAGAGCAATACCACATCATTACCTATTTTCATTACCGGTATGATCAACGCTACGCAATCGTTTGCGGTGTTTCCGCATGGGGCACAAACTGCACAATATGACACGCATTTTTGCCCTTCGTTTGCCAGCGTTTTGCTCTATCTCGCGCAATACTTTTTGCGTTTTATTTTGTCTTGTAGTGGAATTTACCGCCTTAAACACAGTGAGTAAATTCGTCTCTTTCTCCTAGATCCGCAGATTTTGATGAAGTACAGCGCATTCACTTCGGGCGGTTTTCGCTACCAGCAGTGCGTCATGCTTCATCGCAATATTGCGGATCTGTTGCACTATAGGGATGCTTAATGTGGTTGTCAACAGGTATTTAAGTGGTATGCAAAAAAATGCCGATTTTGCCGCCTAATCGCACTGTATTTCGCTGAAAAAGCATCTTCATGGCAAGATTTTATGCCACTATCGCGAAACCATTGCTAATTTTGGTAGTGGTTTGGTATTGATTTGGTTTTGTGCGCTGATCTAGCGCAAAAACATACGCCACGCTCAGGTTTCCCCTCGCGTGGCGTATCTGTTGCTGCTTGTCGCGTTCTGGCTTGCGCGCTAGGCGTTTATTTTGCCGTTGCTTCCTTTGGCCCACTCGGGCGTTTGCCTGAGGAGCGCATATTGATAAATTTGACGAGCAAGTCAAACCAGAATGGTGCGCCGAGAGAAACGGCAAAGACAGAAATGGCTAAGCCAATGATTTTCGCAATAACGACTTGCCACGACCAATGCCAGTGCCACGCTTTGTCTGCGCTAGCAGCAGATGTATTTGTGGCGCTGGTTGAGCTGCTGGCACTATTCGCCCCCTTACTTGGTACCGCATTAGGCGCGGTTTTAGGCGCTTTGCTGCTGGTGTTCGCGCTGCTTTCGGCATCATCACTGAAATCCCAGCCTAGTGGTAAATTGGGATTTTGCGCCACCATGTTGACGATTTTCTTTTGCTCTTCGACGCTCAAGGCCAAGGTTTTGGCTGGGCTTGGGCTAGCCGTATCAACGCTAACGCTGCTAGCTGCAGCGCTATTCGCGCCCGTGCTAGGGGTGTCCCCACTGGCGGGTGGCGCGATGCTAGCGGCAGCTTTGCTTGCCAACTCCCTCGCCGCATTTTCTTGCGCGGCTTGCGCCTTTTGCGCATCTTGGACGATGCCAGTAGCGGCTGTTACCAAACTGGTACGCAGTGCGCCATCATTCATCAAGCGCTGCGCCAGTGCCAGCGAATCAAGATTACAGACCAAGACCAGCACCAAGGCAGAAACGAAGGAAACGGTTTGCGACCAGCGTTTATACCAACCGCTCACCCTATCCATCGCCTCATTAAACCAATGTTCGAGATTTTTGCGTAGGGTTTCAAACGCGTGTTCGCCAGCGTTCAATTCGCGCCGGGTTTTTTCGAGTAACACGTATAAGCTCTCTTTGCTGTGGCCATTGGGCAAATGGGCAATCGCTAATTCAATTTGATGTAGCGGATCAAGTTCGCCTGTGAGTAGCTTGCGGCCCGCGTTCAGCGCTTCTTCCGCTGGCACACTACCCAGACGAGTAATCCACACGCTAGCGGCATTGCCCGCGCCCGCACGCCGTGCTTGTAGCAATTTCACGGCAGCCTGACTTAAGTCGCGTTGCTGGCTGGCTTGGATCAAGGCATTGCGACAGCCAATATCATTTGGCTTGGCTTTCGCTGTTTGGTCTGCTTCGTCATAGGCTTTACTGGCTTGTTCCGCCGCATCTAATAACGCGGTTTCGGCGCTTTTTTGCGCGCTACGGGCAAGTTCAATCGCTTTACTTTGCTCGGCGCTAGGCGGTTTGTCGGCGGCATTGACGGCCGCATTGACGGCGTCGTCAGCTTGTTCGGCCGCCAGCAGCAATCTGCTATGGGCGGCGGCAAGTGCGCCACGCGTGGCCAAAATATCGACTAAAGCTAACGAAAAACTAGTAGGTGGCAGATAGGAGGGCAGGCGATTCGGCTTGTTTTCATTCGTCGCATTTTGCGAAATGCCATCAATCAAACCGTGGTGATAGAGCTGATGCGCGAGGCCGATGGAAGCCGGGTCATTCAAGAGATTTTGGATGCCCGCGAGCAGATTTTTGCCGCGCTTATTGATGAAAGAGGCGATGGATTCATTGATTGCTGTGCATAAAATACCAAACAGCAAATAGATAAACATCATACCAATGGCAACATCGAGCACGCTGGAGCCAGACATAGGGTTTCCTTTGTAGTGGTCTGTCGTTGAGTGATGGGAATGTGGGACAGGCTGTATTTTGCGCGTAAAGCGTTTTGATTTGGCAGAAATGGCAAAAACTGCATCAAAACCGCCGCAAAATGTGGCAAAACGTCGTAAATGTTGCAATCAAGGTGTTCTTTACGCCAATTCTCTGGTGTGCTTACCGTTCGCTAGAGATACGGGCACTGTTTTTTTGCCGTATGTGGCGCAAAACTTATGGCAAGATTGGGTCTGGCGCATTTTCCGCGATAAAGCGAGGGTGCGGTCGAGCTCATATAAGCAGGGCGCAACACTTTGTTGCAAGTAATGCTTCGTGGAAAGTATTGTTTTGCGGTAATATCGCAGGCTTTCCTGCGGCGGCCTTAGATTTTCATCGTTGTTTGGTGAAATGGGGTGACAGCCTCAAGAAGAGAGCGGAGAGCCCAGCAAAAACGTGCTGCGGTGCAGACTACAAACAAAAAAGGTGCAATGAATGAAAAGACGAGAATTTCTGATGCAAACAGCGGTGGGTGGCTTAGTGATGGCTGCACCGATGGCGATGGCGCAACCTTCGGCGAGTGCGCCAGACGCCAACCAGAAATTTAGTTTGACCGGTTTTGACGATACCTCTTCGCGCATCATTCGTTTGGAAAATTTTCTGGGCAAAGTGTGCTTGATCAGCTTTTTCACCTCGGGCTGCAACTTGTGTAATCACGATTTGAAGCTGATGCGCGAATTTTACGTTTCGAATCGCAAGAAAGATTTCGTCTTGATCGGCGTGAATATGGATGAAAGCAAAGCCGATTTCGAAGATTACAAGCGCTTGGTCGCGCTATCCGTGCCAAAAGAGCAAAATTTCCCGATTTTGTGGCGCAAAGGGCCAGAATATGTCGATAATTTTGGCATCATCAAAACCAAACCTACCCATTTTGTCCTCGATAAAACGCAAAAACTGATGTTCCGGCGCGAAGGCACGTTCGGCCCGGATGATTGGAATTTGGTGTGGGACAAAATCGGCAAGGAACTGAATTAGCAAGGGACTTGCATCTCGCCATTGTCCGTGCAGCGATGGCGAGGTACAGTTGGCGATCCGGCCCCCTTGCTTACTATCCCCCTACCCATCGTGCTATTTGCAACTTGTCCCCATCCTTTGGCAACACCAGAAAATAGTCAGTCAGAAAGCCCGGCGCGTCTATTGTTCGTGTTGTTGATTACAGGCAAAATAAGCCCATCTGCACGAACACTCTTGCGCCGCAGCTTGGCGGCATCATTTCCACACATCGTGCGCGGGTGGTACATTTTTCGAAAGAATTGATCATGACTATTCAATCTTCTGGCAACGCCAATATCGATGCCATCGCCTCTGATAGTTGGAATGCCACCCCAGGCGTCGCGGCCAAAGTCACTTATAGCTTTTTATTGGCTGTGCCGGATGATGCTTTACCGGGAGATAGCGTGGGTTTCCATGTCTTGGATAATAGCCAGCAACAGGCCGTGCGCGATACCCTTGCCCAATGGTCGGCGGTAGCGAAAATCACTTTTACCGAAGTCAGCGCGGCGGCGGGTGGTGGCCAGATTCGGATTGGTATGAATAACCAAAGCGCAGATCAAAGCGCGGGTTATTCGGATTTGCCAGCCGAAGGTGCGGCTGGTAGCTTGGTGTACACCTATTTCGATAATTCAGATAGCACGAATACTCATTTTCAAGCGGGCGATTATGGCCGCACCGTCTTCATCCATGAATTTGGACATGCGATAGGCTTAAAACATCCCGGCAATTACAACGGCCAAGATGGTTCAGGCACCCCACCGTATTTGCCGAAAGAAACCGATACCACCGATTATTCGATCATGTCGTATAACGACGGCGTAGCGGCGACTGTGATCAACAAATATGCGGCTAGCCCGATGTTATATGACATCCAAGCAGTGCAATATTTGTATGGCGCTAACACCAGCTATCACACTGGCAACGATTCCTATAAATTTACCGAAACCAGTGCACCGCAATGTATTTGGGATGCGGGCGGCACGAATACCTTTGATTTTTCGGCGACCACCCAAGGCACTACCATCGATTTGCGCGCAGGCAATTTTAGCTCTAGCGTGCCGAATTTGAAAAATGTCGCGATTGCCTACGGCGTGACAATACAAAATGCGATTGGCGGTAGTGGTAATGACGAAATTTTCACCAATGATGGCAATGACAGCATCGTCGGCGGTGGTGGTGATGATGTGGTGCATGCTGGCCTGGGCGCTGACACGATAGATGGCGGTTTGGGGCTGGATACTGTCGAATTTAACGCCGCGCAAAGTGCCTATACCTTGGTGCGTAGCGGTAACATGATCTTGGTGCAATCCAAAACCAGTACTGCCAATAAAATTACCTTGAACAATGTTGAGAGTTTGCACTTTAGCGACGGCAAGCTCGATGCCAGCGCGATCACCAGTGCGCCGATCGTCAACCAAGCACCACCCGATGTGTTGATTAGCGTGAAATCCACCCTCAATATTGCCTTGCCTAGCAACACGTTTAGCGTTGCCGAGGGTCAGACGGTGCATTACAGTGCTACGCTGGCAAATGGTCAGGCGCTACCGACGTGGTTGAGTTTTAACACTAGCAACGGTAGTTTTACTTCAAGCAGTGGCGCGCCACAAACCGGTAGCACTGCGCTGAGCGTGACGGCGATAGACAGCGATGGCCATAGCGCGCATACCGAATTTCATCTGCAAGCGATCCTCAATTTCGGCCAGCAATTTACGGCCACCTCTAGCAATGACGTCTTTAGCGGCACCACAGCGATTGATAGCGTGGTGTTTTCTGGCAAGCGTAGCGAATACACGATACATGCCAGCGCTGCGAATACCTTTACGATTAGCCAAACTGGCGGTAGCACCGATACGATCAGCAATATCGAGCGCGTCAAGTTTGCCGATGCAACCGTAGCGCTGGATGTCGGCCTAGGCCACGCGGGTATCGCTTATGCGCTGTATCAATCTGCACTCAATCGCGCGCCGGATTCGGGCGGCTTGGGTTATTGGATCAATGCGCTCGATACCGGTGCGACGGCGCTGGATTTGATGCGTAGCTTTATCACCAGTCCCGAATTTATCAGCAACTATGGCAGCACGCAGAGCACCAGCGCCTTTGTCACGCAGGTCTATCAAAACGTCTTGCACCGCGCGCCCGATAGCAGTGGTTTAGCGTTTTGGCAATCAGGTGTCGATAGCGGTCAAGCAACCCGTGCTGACGTCATCAACTTCTTTACGCAGTCAAGCGAATTCCAAGCCAATCTTGCCACCGTGATAGGCGATGGCTTTAGCTATACGCCGTATTTTGGCTAGCGCAGGCTATTTTCTGCTGATTCCGCAATCAGCTGCGCTTGACCTACGGTGCGACTT
>JACPVY010000471.1 GCA_016197345.1 Burkholderiales bacterium | reverse complement strand
TGAGAGCGCCGCAAGACGGTACGATCAAAGATATCGCCACGACCACACAGGGGGCGGTAGTGCAACCCGGCAGCGTGCTGATGACGTTGGTGCCTAGCGACGAATTGCTCTTTGCCGATGTCGTCATTAAAAACGAAGACGTGGGGTTTGTGCAAGCTGGGCAGAAAGTGCAAATCAAACTCGCCACATACCCATTTCAACGCTATGGCATGGTGCATGGCACGCTGGAGCAATTAGGTGCGGATGCTAGCGAGGTTGGGAAGAGCAACAACGGTGAAGGCAGTAGCAACACCAATGCAGCGAGTTATAAGGCAAGAATCCGATTGGAGCGCCAAGTCCTCATTGACGCGCAAGGCCAGCATTTGCAGCTTGCGCCCGGTATGCAATTGGTGGCGGAGGTCAATCAAGGAAAACGCAGCGTGTTGGCGTATTTGCTGTCCCCGGTGCAAAAAGCGGTGAGCGAAGCTGGGCGGGAACGATGAAGTTGTGATTTCTTTCGCGAGCTGGCCTATGGGTTGATTTTGCTATGACAAAGCTTCGCAGGGGTTTTGTCATAGCGGTTGTGCAGCAAGAGGGGATAGGCTTTGAGCAAGGATTCTTTTTGAAGACCGGGTGCCACAGGCTTAAACGAAAACCCATTTACACAAAATCCCGGACACCTTCGATCGTGCGCAACAATGTGGTGACTCTGCAAAATAGCCAAAAACTCATGCGCCAGTCATATTTTCAATATTTGGCTCACTTGATCTTCTGAAAAAGCCAAGCAAGAGCCGCGCCAAAGTCGAGCGTTGCTTCCATGTCGCCAAATGCATGTTCCGTCATCGCAAGACCCGTTACCGTGGTTTGGCCAAGAACACCGCACAACTGTTTTCGCTGTTCGCCTTCGCCAATCCGGTACTGGCACGCAGATTCCTCGGCAGACAGCGCACCCAAGTTGCGTCCAGATGTTGAAAAAGAACCGAAGAACAAGCCAAAATGGCTTTTTTTGCCCCATTTCTTCCTGTTTTCTTTGAATTTTCAACGGTCAGCCCGTTGAACCAATTTAGTTTCACGAATATCAGTTTGAAACTGAATTGTTCAGCGCTTCACACGAATAATATTTTCCATGTTATAAAAGATGAAAGATTAAAAACACCTGTTTAAGAGGTTTTTATTGCATTTCTTTTGCCATTTGTTTGTTACCTGATTTTTCATCGTTTGGGTGTGATCGAGTTTTTCAAGCGTTCTTGCTGGATGGTATCGGTGCATCAATCCGACAACCTGGGCCGAATAGGCCCAGTGCAAAGATACTAGGTGCGAAAGTCAGGTTTCTCCTTGGATTTTACCTAACAATCACCTTATCTTGTTTCATGTAAGAACTGCCAAGCCACTTGGTGCGAAACTCTAGTTGGTGATTCGCTGCTGAAACGAAAGCCAGGCTGAAGTCTTGGTAAGTGAAGGGAGTGGTAAATTCGCGCCTTGTGATTTGGCGGGTTGCCAGTACAACGCCTGCCGTCGCATCGAAAACATCAATGGCAAGAATAGCGTTGTTGTCCGCGGATACATTATCGAGTTGCAGCCGGAATGTTGCGGTTCGGTTTCCTGCTTCGATCGCGGTTGTGTAAGGGCCGTAGTTCATGAAGAACCCTGGCGTGTCTGTGACGTTAACGCTCCATCCATCTCCTTCCAGACGGCCAATCTGGTGATAGGGGGATGCTTCGGTTTCAAAAATCTTGGACGGAAGAATTGACGGGTCGGTTTTGAATACTTGGATATAACCGCTGACGTTGACCTTTTCGCCAACGGGAACGCTGTTAAACGAATACTCGACATTCCGAGTGGACGGATGATTTACGAAATACAGCGGCTGCCCACCAGGTTTAGTCGTGCCGGTTAGCGTAATGCGAATGGTGTAGTCATCAGAGATGATTTCGCCCCACTGTTGGCCGTAGCCATTGCTCGCAAGATAGATGGGACCAAGCGGAACGTTATAGGAATCATCATTCGGTTGGGTACCAATCGAGTCATAGGAGCGTAAGGGTTTTCCGGAGGAACGGAAATACTTGAACATGTCCCTACGGGCATCCATCGGCATACTTAACGAGGCAAAGTAGAACGGCGAAGGGCCGTATTCGCCACCGAAGTTAATTTTGGTCGGATCGCTCGCGTCCACCATGAAAAATAACTGGTGCGGAAGGTAAGGCGACTGAGCCCCATTAAACGGCCGCATTACACCACCATTGTTCGAGTTGCAAGTAGTGATGTTTGTTGTGTTGTCGACCTTGGGGTCTTGGTTACCGATAAAACCGAAGCCGCACCCCGTTAGGAGAGCGGTGTTGTTCGCATAGATTTGCATGAGACCCCTGTGCGTTTCTGCTTCAAAACGTACGTTGAGTTGCGCCCATGTGGGTGCCGTAACTACGAATGACGCGGCAGAAACTGCCAGTGCCTTGATGAAAAATCGGTTTATGTTGTTCATTGGTTTCTTCACTTTCCATTGCTATAAATAAAGCCATATTTCAATAAATTCAATTGCACCGTCCCGACGAGGCATCCAGATTTTCCATCGCAATGACCAAGGCAGAAAAACACCAAACTTTGGCGATCCCTTGCAGACTACGCAGATCGAATCGGCAGTCGGGCTTCCATGCAGCATTGTCGAAAAATGTTCAGTGCCAGCTTGCCCATGATTCCTCGGTCGGCCGCAGCTTGTCGTCGGCGGATAGCACGGTTATCCTGCTTGAAAATTTCAATCCGATATTCAAAATCACGATGAAATTAATGCGATAAGATATTTTGCTCAAACGTAGCATCTCCCCAAAACACCTTCATGCTGCTTTGCATGAAAAGCACATTACGACCGCGTTTGGATTGATGAGCTGATGATTTGATGCGATTGCCCTAACCACTGCGCTTGGCAATCTGCTTAGTGCCTCTCAAGTAAAATGAAAGAACTCCAGATGTCTCCCATCTTTTGAGCATAAGTGTAACATATATTGTTGGGAGTATAGCTGAGGCGAGAATGAATAAAAATTACCCAATTGGGTAATTTTTGTCTGTAAAAAGCAAAAAGGTTTAGTAACTAAAAAAGTTACTAAACCTTTGCTGTACTGCAAGTATTCGTGGTAGGCCGTGCGG
This sequence comes from Burkholderiales bacterium, assembly GCA_016197345.1. Taxonomy (GTDB): domain Bacteria; phylum Pseudomonadota; class Gammaproteobacteria; order Burkholderiales; family Burkholderiaceae_D; genus JACPVY01. Next base: position 5,013 of record JACPVY010000471.1, on the reverse strand, counting down.
GATTCGAACCTGCGACCAACGGATTAAAAGTCCGCTGCTCTACCAGCTGAGCTAACGACCCGAAGAAAGATAAGATTATATGGTTGAAATTTGAATCTGTCAAGCATTTCAAACATATTTCTTTACTTTTTTGATTTTTATGCTTTTCGCTGATGCGTTTTTGCATAAAAACCATACACCGCACATCAGAGCAAAGAATGCAATGTCTCGCGGTGAGGCGGCATTATAGCGTAAGTTTGCCGATCCGCAAGAATTTTTCAAATCTTGGATTTTGCTTAAGAAATAAGCACTGCACCAATGCCCCGCTAAGCGCTTATTTCTTCATCAGACGTTCACGCGCTGTTTGTGCTGCCGCGCTATCAGGATACTGCGAGACCAACGCCTCTAAAGTTTTCTTCGCCGGAATTTTTTCCTTTAGCTCGGTGTGGCAACTAGCGATACTCAGCATTGCGTCGGGCGCTTTCGGGCTGTCTGAGTAGTTTTTAACGATGCTTTGATAGTGCACTAGCGCGCTCTTGCAATCACGCTGTGCAAAGTAAGCATTGCCTAGGGTGTAAAGCGCGCTAGCGATATAGGCTGAATCGGGATAGCGGCGGATGAAATCTTGGGTAGCCGCGGCGGCTTGTTTATATTCGCCGGATTTGAAAAGCTGCTGGGCGTTATCAAAACTTTTTTGTTCGGATGGTTCGACACTTGCTTCTTTGCCATCGAGCACCACTTTTTGCGGCTCTAGCTTACGCAAACGGCTATCGAGATCGACATAAAAATCTTTTTGCCGACGCTGGGCGTTGGCCAATTCGTTAGAGAGCACCTCAATCTGGCCGCGCAGGCGCGCGATTTCTTGGCGCAGTTGTTCATTTTGATTGATCAAATCAACGCTCGCGCTTTTATCGGATTTGGTGTCAATCTGGGCGCCTAATTCGCGTCGCATTACATCGACTTTGCCGCGCAATTCCAAAATCGCTTTGCGCGCTTCATCATCTTCCAACAGACCGGCATGCGCGCTAGGGACTAGCGACAGTGCCAAGGGGAGGGCGATTGCCGCAGATTGGGCAGCGCGGCGTAACGCGCGAGGTAGCTGAGCGAGAGGGGAAATTTTCATGTTTGAACTATCTGCAAAAGTTGTTGCCGCATGCCTAGCCAACTGATTACTAGGCAGCTAGGCATGCGGTGTTTCCAGCGATGTGCTAACAATCAATAGACGATGTCAGCGCGGCGATTTTCTGCCCATGATGCTTCATCGCTACCCAAGGCTTTTGGCTTTTCTTTACCGTTGGAGACAGCTTCCATTTGGCTGTCCGCCACACCCATTGCGCTCATCGCTTTGCGTACGGCATCGGCACGTTTTTGACCTAGAGCTAAATTGTATTCGCTGCCGCCACGTTCATCGGTATTGCCTTGGATGACGATTTTGCGTGTTTTCTTGGAGCTGAGATAGTTAGCGTGCGCTTGCACCAAGCCTTTGTATTCATCCTTCACCACGTAAGCATCGAAATCGAAATAGACGCTACGTTTTGCCAGTTCGCCTTTCGGATCATCCAATGGATCAACCGTGCCCGCTTTGACTTCAGCGACATCGCGCACATTATTGGTTGGGGTATTGTTGGCCGTTGGCTTCGATTCTTGAACCGGGGCTTTTTCGGTCAGAGGGACATTGGTGCCGCAAGCGGCGAGCAAGAGGGCGCTCGAAATCAGGGCGGCGAGGCTAATGTATTGACGCATGTGGTTCTCCTTGGTGAGTATGATCAAATAAGATCACTTAAGATCAAATATAGCGCGATGTTTTGCGTAATCAATTGCTTGATTTATTGCATGAATGGGCCCCACGTCGGCTCACGAATATCGCCTGCCGCTGGGCTCATACGTTGTTTCACCCGACCATCGCTAGATACTACCGCAAGTGTGCCGCGGCGACCAGATTCAGTTGCATAAATCAAGTATCTGCCATTGGGTGCAAAGCTGGGTGATTCGTCATGCGGTGTGTCACCGACATGAATATCCTGCCCCGAAGCTAAATCCAATACGTACAACTGGAATTTACCTTCGCGGCGCGAAATATAGGCGAGTGATTTGCCGTCAGGAGACGGACGTGGCGAAATATTGTAGTTGCTGCCAAATGTGATGCGTTGCGCTTCGCCGCCGCTGGCGTTCATGCGATAAATCTGTGGCCCACCGCTCCGATCGCTAGTGAAATAAATGCTTTGGCCATCGCTAGAGAAATGTGGCTCGGTATCGATGCCGCTGCTATTGCTAATGCGCTGCGCATTGCCGCTACCGTCAGCATTGACGATATAAATTTGCGTCGAGCCGTCGCGCGTCAAGGCGACTGCTAAGCGGCTGCCATCGGGCGACCAAGCGGGGGCAGAATTACTGCCTTTGTAATTGGCGACGATGGTGCGTTGACGTGTCACTAAATTCTGCACATAGACCACAGGCTTGCGCAATTCAAAGGAAACGTAGGCGAGCTTGGTGCCATCCGGTGACCAGCGTGGCGAAATGATGGGTTCGCTAGAGCGCAGCGCTGGCAAATTGCCTTGACCATCGGCGTCGGCTACTTCCAGCAAATACTCACGACCACGTTTGCTAACATACGCGATACGGGTCGAAAACACGCCTTTCTCCCCCGTCAATTTTTGATAAATATCATCGGCAATTTGATGCCCGGTCAGTCGCATTGCAGTCGGTAGCGCAGCATTGTTGAGGCTAGATAATTGATTGCTCTTAATCGTATCGAGCAATTTATAGCGCACTTCAAAACGGCCGTCGGCGAGTTTCTGTACGCTACCGGCTACTAGTGCATCAACGCCTTTGCCTTTCCATTCGCTAAAATTGATGTTGGCGGTATCACTAATAGCTTGCGGAGCGTCGATTACGCGAAACAAACCGCTACGCGCCAAATCGTCTTTGATGATGGTCGAAATTTGCTGCGGGGACTGTCCCTCTTCAGCAAAAGAAGCGACCGCAATCGGGATTTGATTCGAGCCAACACCAGGGATTTCCACTCGTAACTGCGCTTGCGCTAAGGCTGGCAGCAGGCTGACGCTAAGCAAGAGTATTTGCTGGAACTTTTTCATTTCATCTATTCCTTAACAGTAAATTTGGCAACGAATTCGGCTTCCACCGTGCCATCTTTTTTACGCGGTAAAGGCGAGGACTTCAAAATCGCGCGCTCTACCGCTAAATCGTATGCGGGATTGCCGCTGCTTTTAAGCACCGTCACCGCTAATACTTCGCCTGTTTCGCGCTGGCTGATCTTCATTTCCACCGCGCTTTTTTCAGTCGTCTCGAGTTGATAGGCATAGTTCAAATTCGACTTGATTTTTGCCATCAGCGCTGGCGCATAGGCTGGGTCTGGCGTACTGATTTTCGCTGGTGGCTCGGCTTTGTTGCAGGCAGCTAGCAGCGCAAGCAGTGCGCCAGTGGCGATAGCTAAGCGAATGACGTGAGCCATCGCATCAATCCTTAAGTTTAAAAATAGCTGTGACTTCTCGATCCACCGTGCCATCTTTTTTACGTGGTAGTGGCGATGATTTATTGATCGCATTTTCTACCGCTAAATCATAGGCCGGGATGCCGCTGCTCTTGGTTTTCTTCACATTCCACACTTCACCGCTAGGCGATAGCGTGATTTTAAATTCCGCTTCTGGATTGCCGGGCATGTCCCTATCACCGACGAAATTGACATTCGATTTGATCTTCGCAATCACGGCGGCGGCATAGCTAGGATCACCGCGTGGGCTGGTCGAGCGCGCTGCCGTGCCCGTGCCGCCGCTACCGGCGTTACCCATAATGCGACGCATATCTTCGGCGCGCTGTTTTTCAACAGCGGCGGCTTCTTTTGCTTCCTTCGCTTTTTTCTCGGCGAGCAGCTTTTTCTTGTCGGCTAGCTCAGCGAGTTTTCTCTCTTTTTCTTTCTCTTTTTCGTCTTCCAGTTTTTTCTGCTCAGCGAGCTTTTTCTTTTCCGCCTCAAGCTTTTCTTGCTTCTCGTGGGCGAGTTTTTCTTTCTTTTTGCGCTCTTTTTCGCGTTCTAGCGCGATATCCACTTTAGGCTGAGTCTCTTCAACTTTTTTCACTTCTGGCGGCGGCGGTGGGGGCGGGGTAGGAATTGGCGTTGGTGCGACCTTCACGACCTCGGCCTTTGGCGCTGCCTCACGCACTTTGATATCCCACACTTCCGCTTCGATGGCCAGTGGCACTTCATTGTGCCAATCGATATTGATATAGAAAAAAGCAAACAGCGCGCAATGCATCAGCACTGCTAATAGCGGTGCTTCCCAACGACCTGGTTCGGGTGGAATATAGTAAGTAGGGCTGCCTGCGTTCATGATCTTATTTCGTTGCTAAACCAACGCGTGCAATACCCAGCTTGCGCGCCTGCGAAATGACGTTGATAACTTCATCGTATTTGACATCTTTATCCGCCGCGATTAAGACGGGGAATTCAGCATTTTCGCTGTGCATAGCCTTGAGCGCGGTCAATAGCGCGGCGCGATCTGCTACATCGCTAGGCGCATCGGCATTGCCTGCTTTGTTTTTGAGGACTATGCTGGCTTTGCCATCAGGCTTGATCGAAATTTGGATGTATTCGGTGGGAGGTTGTGTCGATTTGGCGGCGGTCGGTAAATTGATCACGTTGGGATTTTGCAGCGGCGCGACCACCATGAAAATCACCAAGAGCACCAACATCACGTCGATATACGGCACGACATTGATTTCGGCCTTGAACTTACGGGTGCGGCCACCGCGTAAGCTGCTGGAAAAAGAAGAAGCCATAGCCTGTGCTCCGCTTAGCGCGATTGGCGCTGCAAGATGTTGGAAAACTCTTCGACGAAGGTCTCAAAGCGTATCGCTAAGCGATCAATGTCGTGGCTAAAGCGGTTGTACGCTAAGACGGCAGGAATTGCAGCAAACAAGCCGATTGCGGTGGCGATCAAGGCTTCGGCGATGCCAGGTGCTACTGCTGCTAGCGTCGCCGTTTGCACATTGCCCAAGCCGCGGAAAGCATTCATGATG
>JACPVY010000470.1 GCA_016197345.1 Burkholderiales bacterium | reverse complement strand
CGATTTTTCGTGGAGGGACATCGTTATTGCGCAGTTGCCTAGACAAAAGTTTTAGCAGCTGTGGCTAGGCTTCATCAATAACAGTGTCAGTTGTTCAACAGTGAATAAAAAAGTGCCAGATTTGGCACAGATCGAGGACAGGCAAGATGGATACTTTCATCCAGCAAATCATCAATGGTTTGGTGCTAGGGAGCATGTATGCGCTTATAGCACTGGGCTATACGATGGTATATGGGGTATTGAATCTGATTAATTTTGCGCACGGTGATGTTTTGATGGTCGGCGCAATGGTTGGTTTGACGATTCTTAAATTACTCAATATCTACGCCCCAGATTTACCGGGCATTGTTAAATTAATCATTTCTATCCTCGGCGCTATTCCGGCGGCGATTGCAGTCAATGTCTTAATTGAGCGCGTCGCATACCGTCCTTTACGTAACGCACCGCGCTTAGCGCCTTTGATTACCGCAATCGGCGTTTCAATTCTGGTGCAGACTTTTGCCATGATGATCTGGGGCCGCAGCCCACTCGTGGTGCCACAAATTCTTTCCTCCGAACCAATCGCCCTTGGTGGTGCCGTGATTTCGCAAACGCAAATCATGTTATTAGCGTTAGCCGTGATGGCGATGGCGGGGCTAGTGATGCTGGTTGAAAAAACCAAGCTAGGCCGCGCGATGCGGGCTACTGCCGAAAATCCACGGGTGGCTGGCTTAATGGGGGTGGATGCAAACTTCGTGGTGGTCGCTACATTTGCCATTGGCGCTGCCTTAGCTGCGGTGGCTGGCGTGATGTGGGGCGCTAACTATTCATCCATTCAATTTGCAATGGGCTTTGTGCCCGGTTTGAAAGCCTTCTCCGCTGCTGTCTTAGGCGGGATTGGGAATATCTATGGCGCGATGGTCGGCGGCATTATTTTGGGCTTAATCGAAAGTTTAGGTGCGGGCTATATCGGGCAATTGACGGGCGGTTTCCTCGGCAGTCATTACCAAGATATTTTTGCCTTCGTGGTCTTGATCATTGTGTTGACAATACGCCCATCCGGCATCATGGGTGAACGTGTTGCTGACCGCGCTTAACACAGGAGTGAATATGGCTGCTTTATTAGATTTTAATGTCCAGAAAGATCCGCGCAAAGCCTACACCAGTATCGCTATTGTGTTGGTCGTGATGATGATTTTCCCGTTTTTCGCTTCGCAATTTGGTAATTCGTGGGTCCGTATCATCGATTTAGCGCTGCTATATATCATGCTAGCGCTAGGCTTAAACATCGTCGTCGGTTTTGCAGGCTTGCTCGATTTGGGCTATATCGCCTTCTATGCGGTCGGCGCTTATATGACGGGCTTACTTGCTTCGCCGCAGTTTGCCGTGGTGCTGGAATCGTTTGTCAATGAAACCCCGGCGCTAGGCAATTTCCTAGTGATGGTGTTAGGCGAGGGCGTGCGACAAAACGGCATCCATCTCTCGGTGTGGTTGATCGTGCCTTTAAGTGCAGCGCTAGCGGGGTTCTTTGGGGCGTTACTAGGTGCGCCAACCTTGAAATTGCGCGGTGATTATCTGGCGATTGTGACGCTAGGTTTTGGTGAAATCATCCGTATTTTCATGAATAACTTGAATGCGCCTATCAATATTACGAACGGCCCACAAGGCATCAATATGATCGATCCGATTCATATTTTTGGCGTCTCGCTAGCGGGTGAAGTCGGCTCTAAAGCGACGGTGATGGTAGGTGGCTTCTCGATTCCATCGGTGAATGCTTACTATTTCTTATTTTTGTTCTTGTGCATTGGCATTATCTTCGTCACCACCCGCTTGCAGCACTCGCGTTTGGGCCGTGCTTGGGTGGCCATTCGTGAAGATGAAATTGCCGCGAAAGCGATGGGTATCAATACTCGTAACATCAAATTGCTCGCGTTCTCGATGGGTGCTTCCTTCGGTGGTGTTGCTGGCGCTATGTTTGCTTCGTTCCAAGGCTTTGTGTCGCCGGAATCGTTTTCTTTGACGGAATCGATTGCCGTGTTAGCGATGGTGGTGTTGGGCGGGATTGGCCATATTCCTGGTGTCATTTTGGGCGGCGTGATTTTAGCGTCTTTGCCAGAAGTATTGCGTCACGGCGCTGAGCCGGTGCAAATGTTGCTGTTCGGTCGTATCGTGATTGAAGCCGAGGTATTGCGTCAATTACTGTACGGTTTTGCTTTGGTTGGCATCATGCTGTATCGGCAAGCAGGGCTATGGCCAGCACCTAAGCATGAAGATAGGATGAGCAGCGAGGCTGAAAATCCTGCATCCAAACCAGCCAGCGCATAGGAGAGCGGTGATGAGTGACGAAATTATGTTGGAAATTACTGGTGTCAATAAGCGCTTTGGCGGTTTGCAAGCCTTGACGGAAGTTGGCATCAAGATTAAACGCGGCCAGATTTATGGCTTGATTGGGCCAAATGGCGCGGGCAAAACGACTTTCTTTAACGTTATCACCGGCTTATACCAGGCCGATACCGGCACCTTTCAATTAGCCGGTAAGCCATATTCGCCATCGGCACCACATGAAGTGGCAAAAGCAGGTATTGCACGTACTTTTCAAAACATCCGTTTGTTTGGTGAAATGACGGCGCTCGAAAACGTCATGGTGGGCTGCCACGTTCGTACCCATCAAGGCGTATTTGGCGCGGTGTTTCGCCACAAAGCGGCGCGTGATGAAGAGGCGATGATCGTCAAAAAATCGCAGGAATTGCTCGATTTTGTAGGCATTGGTCAGTTTGCTAGCCGCACCTCACGCTTCTTGTCCTATGGTGATCAACGCCGGTTGGAAATTGCACGTGCTTTGGCGACCGACCCGCAATTGCTCGCATTGGATGAACCAGCAGCAGGGATGAATGCGACGGAAAAGCTGGCGTTACGTGAATTGCTGGTCAAAATCAAGGCACAAGGTAAAACCGTGCTGCTGATTGAGCATGACGTGAAATTAATGATGGGCTTATGTGAAAAGGCATAGACCTAGAAGTCAACAAAGGTGAGTTGATTACCTTGATCGGTGCCAATGGTGCTGGTAAAACGACCACGCTAAAGGCAATTACTGGCAGTTTGCCGAATTGTCAGACAGAAGGCACGATTTCCTATCTTGGGCAATCTATCAAAGGCTTGAAATCATTTGACTTGGTCAAGCGGCGGCTGGCGATGGTGCCGTAAGGGCGTGGCGTTTTTTCGCGCATGACGATTCAAGAAAACCTGTTGATGGGCGCTTATATCAGCAACGACAAAGCGCAAATCAATGCCGATATCGAAAAATGGTTCAGCATTTTTCCACGCTTGAAAGAGCGGGCGGCGCAGCTAGCGGGTACTTTGTCCGGCGGTGAACAACAAATGTTGGCGATGGCACGGGCGTTGATGAGTCATCCTAATTTATTGCTGCTCGATGAACCTTCGATGGGTTTGGCGCCTATCATGGTTGAGAAGATTTTTGAAGTCGTGCGTAATATTTCAGCGCAAGGTGTGACCATTTTGTTGGTTGAGCAAAATGCACGTTTAGCTTTGCAAGCTGCACATCGTGGCTATGTGATGGATTCTGGAGTGATTACCATGACTGGCAATGGTAGAGAAATGCTCGATGATCCGCGCGTGAAAGCGGCATATTTGGGAGAATAATCCCACGCCCGTAGCGCAAAAAAAGCCCCAGCGTCAAAACTGGGGCTTTTTCATTTGTTATCCTCTAGCAATAGCGCTATTGCTAGAGCGTCAAATTATTTCTTGCTAGTGCGTGGTGCAACTTTTTCTGCCGCTTGTGCATATTGGTTGACGACTGTGCTCAAGTTAGCTTCGATGGCGTCTAGGGCTTGTTTGCCCGCTTTGCTCAATTGTTCGAAACCAGCGTTCGCGTTGCCGATCACGGATTTGAGTGCTGCGATAGCGGTTTCCGAACCTGCTGGTGCATTTTTGCTCACTTCATCCACTAGCGCGATGACTTTGCGATTGGTTTCGGTGATTTGTGCTTCAGCAGCTTTTGAAAATTCATTTTGTGTGCTGCTAGCGATATTGGCCAATTGACGGCTATATGCCAATGCTTTTTCAGCCACTGGTTTAGCTTGCGCTTGGCTGATGTTCAAGAATTCTTGTGGATCTTTGACCGCCAGCAATTGACGGGCGGCTTGTGCGCTTTCTTCCAAATTGGCGCGGGTAGCGGCCAAATTCAAATCGACCAATTTTTCCATGCCTTCGAAGGCTTTAGCGGTCAAATTGGTGAAAGCGGCGAATTGAGCTTCGAAACTGGCTTTGGTAGCGTGTGAGAATTGTTCAGGGATCGCAAACATGTGAGTCTCCTTGTGGGCATAGTGGGATAAATCGGCTGCAACTGGATTTGTGCAACGCAACACGCCGTATTCTATCGATTGGAAAAATTAAGTCAAGTTTATTTTGTGCGGCGCACCAAATTTCTGATTGCTATTATTTTTTGCATCAATGGCATTGCGGTGCGGGCTTGAAATGAAGGCAAGATTTTTGCGCTAAATGCAATTTGTCATTTTCGCCATTTATTTGCGCCGGTAAAAATGTTAATTCTCACCCAAGACAAGCGATACACTGAGCCTATTCGGCAGGTAATTCGCTTATGCTTTAGCTCGCCAATTCACAATAATTTAGCGGAAGCATTACGCACTCGTCGTCGTGACGCTTTGCCATTTATTGCCTGCAAATACCGTGTCTTTTGCAACATTTATTACTGCATGCTTTACAATGTCGCCTTTGCCGCGTTGGTCTTGTTGTATGTGCAAATCTAAACAAGACAGATAGCGATATCCCGCAGAGAGCACTCATGACGAAACCCCATTCACCCCAGCAGCCGGACAGCACCACGGTCGAGGCCGTTGATCACGCAATTACTTCACGGCGTTCAATCCGCGCATTTTTACCCACGCCTATCGCGCAAGACGAAATCGAAAAGATTCTGCAGGTCGCTTCACGCGCACCTTCTGGGACGAATATTCAACCGTGGAAGGTGTATGTCGTAACGGGCGAGATGCGGCAAAAATTGTCCGCCGCAATTATCGCCGCGCACAATGACCCGGCTACGCGTGATGCCGAAGAGGAGTATTTTTATTATCCGCACCCTAGTGTGTGGCATGTCCTTGGGTTATGCCGATCAGGCAAAGATCGAAAATACCCTCGTCACAGAGCGCGCACCGGTCGCGGAATTTGCAAAATTCTTTTCGTAGTGTACTTTTTCGTGAAATATTAATGAGGACTTGTTCTCGTTGATGTGCATTCAAGAATTTTGTTGATATTTTCGTCCTAAGTCCTTAATTTACTTGCGATATTTTTCCATTTTGCTACACTGCAAATGGCTGTATTTTTACACTTTGTCGCATTTTGTCGTACTTTGTACCTTGTTTGAAGGAGTTGTAGATGCCTATTTCCACGCTTGCATCCGTAGCGCGCACTTCGCTTAGCGCTACCTTTGGCAAACTCATCCGTTCTGGCTCGCTTGCCATTTTTATCTCTTCCTTGATCGCCTTATTTGTCAGTCAAGATGCGATGGCAAAACATGCGCAAAATAGCCATAGCACTAAAAAACAGACAAGCAGCAAAGCAAGCGCGAAAGCGCATGGCAAGCACGTAGCACAAGCCCGTGGTAAGTCTGGCGCAGTGCGGGAGCGGATGGTGAAGAAAGTGGTGTTTGTACATGGCAAGCGTCGAGTGGTGTATCAACGCGTGGCATATAGCGGCAATATGCGCGCCGTGCCCGCCATTTTGTCGGCGGGCGATCTGGCTGGTTTGAATCGCACTCCTGATCCGCTGGAGCTAAAGTCGAGTGTTGCCTATGTGTTGGATCAATCTAGCTCGCAAGTGTTATTTGAAAAAAATGCTGATGCCGTCTTGCCGATGGCGTCCATCACCAAATTGATGACGGCCTTGATTGTAGTGGAAGCCAATCAAGACATGAATGAAGTGTTGTCGATCACCGAAGATGAAATCGATAAAGAGAAATTTACTTCGTCGCGTTTGAAAGTCGGTGTGCAATTGCCGCGCTCGACGATGATGCATTTGGCGTTGATGAGCTCAGAAAATCGGGCAGCGGCGGCGCTAGGGCGGAATTATCCAGGTGGTTTATCTGCTTTTGTCGCAGCGATGAATGCAAAAGCGAAAGCCCTAGGCATGAACGATACCCATTATGTCGATGCGAATGGGCTATCGAGTAAAAATGTCTCTAGTGCACGCGATTTGGCAAAATTGGTGATCGTCGCCGCGCAGCATCCACTACTGGCGCAATATTCGACCGATAGCAAATATTCGATAGAAGCGGAAGGCAAGACCTTAAATTATGTCAATACGAATCACCTCGTTTCTAATCCTGAATGGGAAATTGGCGTACAAAAAACCGGTTACATTTCCGAAGCAGGGCGCTGCTTAGTGATGCAAGCGCGCATCGATGGCCGCCCAGTGGTGATGGTGTTCTTGGATTCTAAAGGCAAAGAATCGCGCATTGGCGATGCAAGCCGGGTGCGTAAGTGGCTAGAAGAAGCGAAATTGCGCACGATGCTATAACGATGTTCTAGCATTGGTCGTGCAGTAAAAATGGTGGGGGAGTCGATGACTCTACCCGCCATTTTTTTATCTTGACGACGATGGTATCAAGTCACGCCGACATAGCCTAAAGTGGCTGAAATTTGATTAGCAGTGTGGATCAAATCCTCTAACCATTCTTCCTGCAAGCGGTCAGCTGGTGCGGAGATAGAAAGCCCTGCAATCAATTTGCCGCTATCGTCGCGTATGCCGGCAGCCATACAGCGCACACCGAGCTCTAGCTCTTCGTTGTCACGCGCATAACCGCGCGTACGCACCAAGGCTAATTCGCGTTCTAAGCGTGAAAGTTCTGTGATGGAATTCTTGTTGTGTCCCGCTAAACCGGTTCGGGTAGCATAGGCGCGCACCGCCTTCGATTCATCAACTGAGAGAAACAGCTTGCCAGTGGAAGTTAGATGCAATGGCGCGCGGCCACCAATCGCACGCACCACTTGCATGCCAGAACGCTCAGAAAAAGCGCGGTCGATATAAACAATTTCATCGCCTTGGCGTACCGACAAATTAATCGTCTGCTGCGTGCGCCGATGCAGACCGCGCATGAAGTCAAGCGCCGCCTCACGCACACTCAAACGGCTCTTGACGACATTGCCCAGCTCCAGCAAACGCATGCCTAGGCGATACGTACCGGGTTCAACACGATCAACAAAACGTGTAGTGACAAGGTCATTCAAAATACGGTGAGCGGTGGAGGGGTGGAGATTGGAAACCTGAGAAAGTTCTTTCAGGCTGACAGGGTCGGGGTATTTAGCCAAGGCATCCAGCAACAAATTCATGCGTTCTATCACTTGAATCGAAGTTTTGCCAGATTCTTGTGTGGGTTCCATTTTTGTCATGTCATGTTTCTGATTGGTGCAATGCAGTATTTATATCACATTGTGAAAATCAATGCTACCCAATGAAAAAATGAGGTGTACGACTTCAGCACGCTAGGCATCTAGGGATCATCATAGAACTGGTTGCAGGATGGGTGCTTTCCTCAATATCGCAGCGACTTGCTCTGTGACGGAAAAATTACCGTGAAGCTCGATAACA
>JACPVY010000469.1 GCA_016197345.1 Burkholderiales bacterium | reverse complement strand
CGGGCGTGCGCTTTCATCACCATAAAAAATCTGCACGCCACCGGGTGTTAATAGCAATGCGGATAAGCCGTGCTTTAATTCGCTACGCGAAAAGAGGGACGTGTCATGTGATGAGATATACGACAAGATATCAAAACGCGGGCCTTTCGCTAATTGCCCAGCGTAAGCGAGATACGTTTTATCGAGTGAATTCCAATTGCTGCTTGCGCTGGATTGAAATTCGAAATTGATCATCGAATCAAAACCGGCGTCGTGCCACGCGCTGCGATTGGCAGCATGTCCCCATACTTCGCCTGTCATCCAAAATGGCGCATCGTCGATCTTTTTCGTCGGATTTTTTGCTTTCCATTCAGAGAGTGCGCTACTAGCAGCGGCTTTTAGCGCCAGCCAACTTTCAGGTTCGACATGTTTGACGGTATCGCAGCGAAAGCCATCGACACCATATTCGCGCACCCAATCCGACAACCATTTCACCAGATAGCCGCGCACGCTCGTATTCGGTAGATTCTTAGCGCGGGTGTCGGGCTTGTTTTTATAGAATTCGGGCAGGGCGACAGGTTTGTCCCTTTCCGTGCGAAAGTCAGGCAAGTAAGCCAATTGCATCGTCAAATCATCACGCCCGCCATCGACATAGCCGGGCAAACCAGCGCGCACCCAATCCGGCCCCCACCACTGTGTAAAGCCAAAATTATTGTAGTCAATCAAGCTGTGATAATCGCGTAGCGTGGCTTTTTCATAGCCTTTCCAGAGCACGGGAACTTTGTATTCGGCTAGCGTTTGGATGTCGGCATAGCCGGGATGATTCATCACCACATCGAACAAAATGCGTATGCCTTGTGCATGCGCCGTGTCTATCATTTCGCGCAATTCTTGCTCTGTCCCCATGTTTTGGTCGAGCACGGTGTAATCGAGGGCGTAATAGCCGTGATAAGCATAGTGCTTAAAGCTCGCGCTACCACCGACCACCCAGCCATGAATTTGCTCATACGGTGCGGTGATCCAAATCGCATTGATGCCGAGTTGCTGGAAATAGCCTTCCTTCAGCTTTTTTGTGACGCCCGCTAAGTCGCCGCCATGAAAGCTACCCGGATCATTCTTACCACTAGATTCGCGGCCATAGGAATGATCGTTGTTGGGATTGCCATTGACAAAGCGGTCGGTGATGGCGAAATAGACGATGGGGTTATCGGCAAAGCTGGCTTTGGCGCTAGCTTGTGCAGCAGGGACAGGACTTGCCGCCAAGCTTGAAAAGCTGAGGGCGCTGAGCAGGGTGGCGAGTAGGATTTTGTTCATGATGTGTCCCAGTTTATTGGGGGCAGGTAGGTTTAATGTAGATTATATGAAAAAGCAGAACGGAAGCTGCTAACCAACAATCCAAGGAGAAAGAATTGCTATCAGCTTAAGCAAATCATACTGTATTTGGTGATGAAGTATGAGAGGTTGTGTTGGCGTTGTTTGGTAGGTATTGGAAGAATGAAATAAATCATTGTTGGTAATGTTTGCCGTCGAACGTCAATGTGACAGCACAAACGCCGATGGAGCTTCTACTGGCGGTGGTGTCGAGGATAGTGGCGTAGAAAGAGAAATAGCGGTTGTCTGGCAAATGCAAAGTTGCGGTGAAGTACAAGGCGTGGCAAGGTGGAATTTGGACGTCTGCTTCAAACTATGTCGCGAAATGGTACGTTGTGGCCATGCCCACCTTGCGGGAAAGAAGTCACGGACGCAGAGAAGATGGCTCAGTTGCAGGCGCTGGCCTAGGCTGGGTGGGATTAGTAGTCTAAGTAGGCCAAATCCACATGAATTTCTTCCAGCTTCGCCGAATTCTTGTGAACGACTGGAATCGCCGCAGCACCTTGGATATCTGTCAAACTGCAACACAGCAACACAAGTATGGCTGCACATCTACCAAGATTGGCACCGCCCCAGATACCTGTTTGCGCATGTAGTGCGATAGCATCCGGCCCGAAAACAACATTTTCTTTTGCCGCAAAACTTTTCTTCCAAAATATGGCTCGCACTTAAAAATTTGCGCTACGATTGGGCTATGAGCAATGGGTGGGGGATGCATCATGTGTTAAACGGGTGTTCGTTGGCTTTAAGGAATGTGTCTTTGCAGTTCAACTTGACTCACTCCGTTATTGAAAAGTTTAACGTGAGCGACGCTGATACCGATGTTTCTCTCCCGCTTCAAGAAGAAAATGTAACTGTCAGTGGCGTGATGTCGGTTAAGTAGCTGCACTTTAATCGTGGCAGACTTATTGGTCGCTGAGGGGGGCAACTAGATGCTTTGCAATGCGATGTCGAGGAGCGTTCGTCATGCCATTGGCTACATGTCAGATCGCAGGAACAATTGCTGCACCTAGATTTTAATGGTAGGTTCGCCCGAAAAGGGCCGACATTGATTGCTATTCTGACCGATCAACAAGAGCTTCCACTACCATTGATTTCCGGATGTGCGTTTTTGCAGCTCAGCTTTAACCATGGAAAACGCGGCAAATCTTAGGGGCTGGAAAGAAATTGCCTATGACGCAGCCATAGCACAAATATGGGAGATATGATGAGCGAACCGGTGTTCAACAGCCACATATGGGAAGAGCAGGCTGAACCGACCAATCCGTTTGCTGCGGCGACCTGCCGATGTCGCGGGTATGATGTCTATGGCGAATTGCTTGGCAAAGCGAGTTATATCGACTATATCTTTCTGCTGTTCAAAGGTGAGCGTCCGAGCAAACAGGCTTCGGCAGTGCTTGAGTTGCTAGCTGTCGCATTGGCAAACCCTGGCCCACGAGATTTGTCGGTTCACTCCGCAATGGCGGCTGGCGCGACTGGTAACCCAGCGTCGGCGACATTGATTGCTGCCCTTGCAACTGGCGCTGGTTCCTATGGCGGAGCGCGTGAAGTGTTGCTCGCGATGGAGAATTGGCGTGACTGCGGGACGGATCTGGCGAAATGGAAAGCGTGCTTGGCGGACGAGCCCAAATCACCGCGCCCGTTGATCTGGCCAAAAATGGAACATCCGGCTGGATTTGACCCCTACGGTGCGAGTTGCGCCACCCCAGTGCTGCAGACGCTTAGCAAACTCTGTTCTGTGGTGCCAGACGGAAAACTGGCTTGGCTGGCCGAAAATAGGACTGAGCTGGAGGGGGATGCAGGCTCCCCGCTGGCGATGAGCGGTGTGACAGCCGCAGCGTTTTGCGACATCGAATTCACACCCGTTGAAGCGGAAATGTTAACCCTTCTGTTGCGCCTTCCAGGCGCCGCGGCGCATGCGCTGGAACAGAGACAACGTGGCTTCCGGCAATTCCCCTTCTTCGAAGTTGAGTTGACGTGGCTTCCGGCAAGTCCCCGTCTTCGAAGTTGAGTTGGACAACGACCCCGAATCCATCGGGTCAAAGGAACAGCCATGAACGGTCCAGACACGCTAAAGCAATACGAAGGTCCGCTGCGTACCAAGATGGGAGCTTGCTTCCCTGGAAAGCGTGCGGTCTTTCGAGGACAGGATTTGCATTCTACCTTCAGGAACGCCAACTGGTTCGATTTTTGCGTCTATAGCATCACCGGGCGACACTTGACAGAGCCAGAGCTGAACGTCTTGCAGGGAATTTGGGTTTACACCAGCTACCCGGATGTCCGCCTCTGGAACAACCGTGTCGCATCGCTGGCTGCAAGCGCCCGCAGTACCGGCGCACAAGGCTTGGCCGCAGGCATCGCCTGCTCGGAAGCGGCCATCTTTGGCAAGCAACCAGACATGGCCATATGCGATTTTCTTTTTCGCGCCCAAAAGCGCGTCGCGGCAGGAGAGTGCCTAGAAGACCTGATCCGGGAGGAGATGAAGAACCACAAGGTTATCATGGGGTACGGAAGGCCTATGGCAGCCGTTTATGTGGATGAGCGCATCCCGGTGACGTTTGAGTTGATGAAGAGCGAAGGGGTCGAGATGGGGCCGCACATGCTGCTTGCTCTTGAAATCGAGAAACAGCTTGAAAAGATTCTGGGCCGCCCTTTGCCGATGGCCTACTCCACGCCAGTCACCGCGATCCCGCTCGACATGGGTTTTTCGGTAAGGGAAGTTTATCTTTA